>NZ_CP011797.1:300000-452500 GCF_002795845.1 Reinekea forsetii | reverse complement strand
AGTCTGACATGCTGTCATATTGCGCACCAAATTCCGATTGTGTATGGGTCATCCGGGCCACCCGACCGTCGGCTCCATCGAGCAATTGCGCGACAAAGATGGCAATACAGGCCTTTTCAAAGTCACCATTGATCGACGAGATGATGGCAAAAAAGCCGGCAAACAGAGCGCTGGTGGTTAATAGATTGGGGATCAAATAGACCCCGCGGCGCAGGTTGGTCTCGGCGACAGCGACTGTTTCCGTTTCCGTTTCCGTTTCCGTTTCTGGCTCTACTATTGATTCATTTTTGGTCGACATTAGTTACTCTCTTGCTGAATTTTTTGTGCCGTCTTCCAAAAGGCATGGACTAACGGGTCCTGTAATCGCCGATTTAATACACACACACCGACGTCGAAGGGCTGCAGCTTTTTCTCTACCGCAATGGTACGAATCTTATCTTTAAGCGGGCTATTTTCGGTCACCAAGGCGGGTACAACGCCAACGCCTAACCCTAAGCCGACCATGGCGACGATGGCTTCGTGGCCGGCGACCTGAGCATAGACCTTGGGTTTGATACTCGAACCCCGAAACCAATGGTCAAGCCGTTTTCGGGTCAGGCCAAATTCCGACATAATAAAGGGCACCTGCCCCCAAGGAATCGGATTTTGCGCCAACAACGCACTGACGGGCCCGTCGGCGGTCGGTCCAATAAAGTCTAATGAGGTCACCACCAATGACTTAAACAAGAGCGGGTTGGGCAATTGGTCGGGCAAGGGGGCCACGGCTATGTCGACCTCATCGTCCATAACCCGTTGAATCGCTTGCGCGGTATCGCCGGTCTCCAGTATCACTTCGATGTTTGGGTATTCCCCACGAAATCGGGTCAGTAGCTCTGACATCACCGAATAGGTTGCGGTGACAGAGCAATAAAGCCGTATTTGACCGGTCAATTCAATCGGATCATTTTTCAGCTGATGCTTAAGATCTTGCCAGTGCGTCAGGGTCGTCTCTGAGAACTCCCGAAACTGCCGTCCCGCCTGGGTCAGAACCACGGTTCGGTTATCCCGCTCAAATAGGGTAGCACCGAGCTCATCCTCCAAACGCGCAATACTGCGGCTCAATGTAGATGGACTGACGTGCATTGCCTCGGATGTTTTACCGTAGTGCAGGGTTTGCGACAGATGTATAAATTGACGTAACGCTCGAAGATCCATAGACCTCTCCTATAAGGGGCCGAATTATGCCACGGAAGCGACTGTGTTGCAGCATTTGCAATAATAATAAGCGGGTTTCTGTACGGGCACTCAGGCACTGGCTTGCACCTGTCGGCTTTACGGCTCTAGGCGGCATCGGAACGGCTGTTTATTAATGTCTTAGCAGGGCCGAATGGCACGATCGAGTGGCGTTCGCAGCCCCAAATCACGGCCTGTTCGGACGCTGGCCGGTAAATCTCGACCAGAAAGTCATTTTCCGCAACACTCGCTTGCCAACAATTCATTTTCAGCGCTCGTCTGCTTTCGCTAAACTGCATCCAACCGTGGCAGAAGCCACATCCAGATTTGGCAGGTATTAGAATGAATAATTATTTCAACACCCTTAACTTACGTGAACAGCTGGCGCAATTGGGTCAGTGTCGATTTATGGACCGCAACGAATTTGCCGATGAGTGCGATTTTTTAAAGGGTAAGAAGGTTGTTATCGTCGGTTGTGGCGCTCAGGGCTTGAATCAGGGCCTCAATATGCGTGACTCAGGCTTGGATGTTGCCTATACCTTACGCCAGGCTGCGATCACCGAAAAACGTCAGTCATGGAAGAATGCGCATGAAAACGGCTTTACCGTTGGCTCTTATGAAGAGTTAATTCCCCACGCCGACTTGATCGTTAACCTAACCCCCGACAAGCAACATTCTGCCGTGGTTGAAGCGGTTATGCCACTGATGAAGCAGGGTGCAGCCCTGGGTTACTCACATGGCTTTAATATCGTTGAGGTAGGCCAAAAGATTCGCGCCGATATCACCGTGGTCATGGTCGCGCCGAAATGTCCTGGTACTGAAGTGCGTGAAGAATACAAACGTGGTTTCGGTGTCCCGACGTTGATCGCCGTGCATCCTGAAAACGATCCACAAGGCAATGGCATGGCGATCGCCAAGGCATGGGCTGCCGCAACCGGCGGTCATCGTGCCGGCGTGCTGCAGAGCTCCTTTGTTGCCGAAGTGAAGTCCGATCTGATGGGCGAACAGACTATCCTGTGCGGCATGTTGCAAGCCGGTTCGATTCTCTGCTACGACAAGATGATCGCAGAGGGTGTCGACAGCAGCTACGCCGCCAAATTGGTTCAGTTTGGCTGGGAAACTATTACCGAAGCGCTCAAGCTCGGTGGCATCACCAATATGATGGATCGCCTCGACAATCCCGCCAAATTGCGTGCCTTTGAATTATCAGAAACCCTGAAAGAATTGATGCGACCCCTGTTCCGCAAGCATCAAGACGATATCATCAGTGGTCATTTCTCTACCACCATGATGGCCGATTGGGATGCCAATGATAAGGATCTGTTGCGCTGGCGCGAAGAGACCGGCCAAACTGCCTTTGAACAGGCTCCTGCGGCGGTGAACGACCTGGACGAGCAGGACTATTTCGACAACGGCATTCTGATGATTGCGATGGTCAAATCCGGTGTTGAACTGGCCTTTGAAACCATGGTTGAAAGCGGCATTATCGAAGAAAGCGCCTATTACGAGTCGTTACATGAGTTACCGCTCATTGCCAATACGGTCGCGCGCAAGAAGCTGTATGAAATGAATGTGGTGATCAGCGATACCGCTGAATATGGTAACTACCTCTTCGCCCATGCCGCCGTACCGCTATTGGCTGAACATTTCATGCCTGGTATCGGCACCGATGTGATCGGCAAGGGCATGAAGGCTGCTTCTAACTCGGTAGACAATTTGACCCTGGTACAGGCGAACGACGCCATTCGTAACCATCCGATCGAATACATCGGTGAAGAATTACGCGGCTATATGACCGATATGAAGCGCATCGTCGAGGCGTAAGCCGGTCAACAGAACTCAGTGAGCTCCTCAAAAGGGAACGAGTATTAACCCACACCTAGTGTGGGTTTTTTTTGTCTTGGCTATACGCGCGGACAAAAAAAAGCGCTCACCTTGAGCGCTTCGATACCCTTTCAGTCGATATCGCCTTAGACGCTGAGGACCTTTTCACCCCGAGCGACACCGGAGACTCCAGTACGGGCTACTTCCATAATGGTTGTGCCCGCTAGCGCCTCGAGGAACGCCGCCAGTTTCTCTTCCTCTCCGGTTACCATGATGGTAAAGGTGGTCGGCGATACATCGACAATCTGTGCTCGAAAGATGTCGGTGGTACGTTTAACCTCTTCGCGCTGAGCGCCCGTGGCGCGAACCTTGACGAGCATCAGACCGCGCTCGACATGCCCACCTTCGGTCAGATCAACCACCTTTACTACTTCGACCAGCTTGTTCAGCTGCTTGGTGATTTGCTCCACCATTTGTTCGTCCCCATGCGTAACCAAGGTCAAACGCGACAAGGTCGGGTCATCGGTTGGCGCAACATTGAGTGAATCGATGTTGTAGCCGCGTTGAGCGAACAAGCCTACTAGGCGCGCCAGGGCGCCCGATTCATTTTCCATTAATACCGATAGTATGTGTCTCATCAGGTACGCTCCGTCTTGCTTAAGAACATGTCGCACATGGACCCATTGGGCACCTGCATCGGATAGACGTGCTCGTCCGGATCGATCCGTACATCGACGAAGACCGCCTTATCCCGAATCGCCATGGCTTCAATCAGCGTGCTTTCCAGCTGATCGGCGCTTTCGACAACAAAGCCGACGTGGCCGTAACTTTCGGCCAGTTTGACAAAATCAGGCAACGAATCCATGTAGGAGTTGGAATAACGCGATTCGTAATTCATATCCTGCCATTGGCGCACCATGCCCAGGTAGCCGTTGTTCAGACAAACAATCTTGACTGGCAAACCGTACTGTTTGCAGGTCGACAGCTCTTGAATGTTCATCTGAATAGAGCCTTCACCGGTGACGCAAACCACATCAGCCTCTGGGTAGTTAATCTGCACACCCATAGCCGCCGGTAAACCAAAGCCCATGGTGCCCAGGCCACCGGAATTGATCCAGCGATTGGGCTTATTAAACTTGTAATACTGAGCGGCAAACATCTGATGCTGGCCAACGTCGGTACAGATATAGGCGTCGCCCTTGGTGACACGGGCCAGGGTCTCGATCACAAACTGCGGCTTCATCTTGGTCGAGTCGTCGGTGCGATAGCGCCCACCGTGACGGGTACGCCATTCGTCAATCTGCGCCCACCACTGATCCAGCGCGGCATCATCGATTTGCTGACCGCTTTGCTCAAGCTGCTCAAGCATTTCAATCAACACCGATTTAACCGGCCCGACGATAGGGACATCGGCGGCTATGTGTTTGGAGATCGTGGTTGGATCGATGTCGATATGGATCAATTTCGCGTCAGGGCAAAACTTTGAAACCTTGTTCGTTACCCGATCGTCCAGCCGAGCGCCAATGGCGATAATCAGATCGGCATTGTGCATGGCCATATTCGACTCGTAGGTACCGTGCATGCCTAACATGCCGATAAACTGCTCATCGGTCCCGGGGAAACACCCTAGGCCCATCAAGGTATTGGTCACCGGAAAGTTCAACAGATGTGCCATTTTCGTCAGTTCGTCGGAGGCACGGCCCAAGATAACGCCACCACCGGCATAGATTACCGGCTTCTTGGCTTGCATCATCAACGTAACGGCTTTACGAATTTGACCGCTGTGGCCCTTTTTTACCGGATTGTATGAGCGCATCTTGATACGCTCCGGATAAATGTACGGAAACTTTTGGTTGGGCATGGTCATATCTTTGGGGATGTCGATGACCACCGGACCCGGGCGACCGCTTTCGGCCAAATAGAAGGCCTTCTTGATCAACATCGGAATGTCTTTCGGGTCACGCACCATCATATTGTGCTTCACCACCGGCCGTGAAATACCCATCATGTCGGTTTCTTGAAAAGCATCGCCGCCGATCAGATGACTCATCACCTGGCCGGTAATAATCACCATCGGAATGGAGTCCATATAGGCTGTGGCAATCCCGGTGATGGCGTTGGTCGCCCCCGGTCCTGAAGTCACCAGTACGACACCAGCCTTGCCCGACGCACGGGCATAGGCGTCAGCCATATGGGTGGCGGCCTGTTCATGGCGCACCAACACATGTTTAATCTTGGACTGATGGTGCAACGCGTCATAAATATGCAGCACCGAGCCACCCGGATAACCGTAAATGAATTCGACACCCTCGTCATGCAGCGCACGACAGAGCATTTCACCACCAGAAAGCAATTCTGGCTGAAGCGACGATTTTGACATGTTTGTAGACCTTTGCTGTGGTACAGGAACGCGTTCGCTTTATCAGCTCTTCTTCAGCCTGTGTTCAAACGTTTAGGTCGGTAAACCTAAGCATCAACACAACCGACCGTTTGTGGATTTCATATCCAACAACTCCGACGTCGATATTGCTGCCTGTAACCTTGTTGCACGGACAGATCGGTATTGATCGGTCTCGAGCTCCATTTTAGCGACTGATCAAAGAATGTCCATCGCTAAATGGCGGTCGGACCGAGATCGGCTTAGTGGGTACTCGGCTTTAGGGGCTTAAATACCACCTGAGCGTCGATCAAGTCGGCCTGAATATGATCCCCCCGGCTGAAGTCGCCCCTAAGTAAAGCCGACGCTAGCGGATTTTCCAATTCACGTTGGATCGCCCGCTTGAGCGGCCGCGCCCCGTAGACCGGATCGAAGCCGGCGGCACAGAGCTTATCGAGCACCGCATCGCTGATGCTCAGGCCCAGCTCCTGCTCGGTCAGGCGACGATGCAGCTGCGCCAATTGGATTTTCGCGATGCCCTGTATCTGCTCACGCGCGAGCGGATGAAAGACCACGACCTCGTCGAGTCGGTTGATAAACTCCGGTCGGAAATAGCCGCCCACGACCGTCATCACCGCGGCTTTCATTTCATCATACTGGGCCGCGTCCGAGAGCTGCTGAATCTGTTCTGAACCCAAGTTGGAGGTCATCACAATAACAGTATTACGGAAATCGACGGTGCGACCCTGCCCGTCGGTCAGGCGACCGTCATCGAGGACCTGCAACAGTATATTAAAGACATCGCCATGGGCCTTTTCGACTTCATCGAGCAGGATCACCGAGTAAGGTTTACGGCGCACCGCCTCGGTTAAATAACCCCCCTCTTCATAACCGATATAACCCGGCGGCGCGCCGATCAAACGCGCGACCGAGTGCTTCTCCATAAATTCGGACATATCGATGCGCACCATCGCGTCCGTGGTATCGAACAGGAAGTTGGCCAGCGCCTTACACAGCTCTGTCTTACCGACGCCGGTTGGTCCCAAGAAGAGAAAGGAGCCATTGGGTCGATCCGGATCGGACAGGCCCGAACGCGAGCGCCGGATGGCGTTTGATACCGCGACCACCGCCTCATGCTGGCCGATCAACTGGGTATGCAAGACCTCTTCCATGCGCAACAGTTTGTCACGTTCACCTTCGAGCATCTTGTCGACTGGGATGCCGGTCCAGCGCGAAATCACATTGGCGATCGATTCATCGGTTACCCGATACTGCAGCAACTGCATATCCATCATCTCGGCCTGAGCGGCCATATCGAGTTGTTTCTCCAGTTCTGGAATACGGCCGTACTGCAATTCCGACATCTTAGTCAGATCGCTGGCCCGGCGAGCGGCCTCCAGTTCCGCTCGGGCTTGTTCAAGCTGTTCTTTGACGTGCTGCGAGCCCTGCACGGCAGCCTTTTCAGCCAGCCATATTTCTTCCAGGTCGAAATATTCCCGTTCCAATTCGGCAATCGATTCATGCAGTCGCGCCAGAGATAAGCGCACCTGGGGATCGCTTTCTTTCTTCAGCGCCTCGGCCTCGATTTTTAATTGAATCAGTTTGCGTTCGAGTCGATCCATCGACTCCGGTTTGGAGTCAATCTCCATGCGGATTCGGCTTGCCGACTCGTCAATCAGATCGATGGCCTTGTCGGGCAGCTGGCGATCGGAGATATAACGCTGGGACAACTTGACCGCCGCAATAATGGCACCGTCGGTTATGGTTACCCCATGATGCACTTCATAGCGCTCTTTTAGGCCGCGCAAGATGGCGATGGTATCTTCTTCATTGGGTTCGTCGACCAGAACTTTCTGGAAGCGACGCTCCAAGGCGCCGTCTTTTTCAATATATTGGCGATATTCGTTCAGGGTGGTCGCGCCAACACAATGCAATTCGCCTCGCGCCAGCGCCGGCTTAAGCATATTGCCGGCATCCATGGCGCCGTCGCCTTTACCGGCACCGACCACAGTATGCAATTCGTCGATAAAGAGGATGATCTGGCCGTCCTGCTTGGCCAATTCATTTAATACCGCCTTGAGTCGTTCTTCGAACTCACCGCGGAACTTGGCACCGGCCACCAGCGCCGCCAGATCGAGCGACAGCACGCGCTTATTCTTCAAGCTTTCCGGCACTTCACCATTGATGATGCGTTGCGCCAAGCCTTCGACGATGGCGGTCTTACCGACCCCGGGCTCGCCAATTAAGACCGGATTATTTTTGCGCCGGCGTTGCAGCACTTGGATGGTCCGGCGAATTTCATCGTCCCGGCCGATCACTGGATCGAGCTGGCCCGCTTCGGCGCGAGCGGTTAGATCGACGGTATACTTGTCTAAGGCTTGCCGGCTCTCCTCGGCGTCGGCGCTGGACACCGACTCGCCATTGCGCATATCGTCAATGGCCTGCTGCAAGACAACTTCGACCAGTCCGGCTTCCTGCAAGGTTTTGGCAATGCGCGACCGGTCCTGCAACATGGCCAAGAGTACCAGCTCGCTGGCTATAAATTGATCTTTACGTTGTTGCGATAACTTATCGGCCCGATTCAGCACTCGACCCAGGTCATTGGACATATGCACGTCATCGTCGGACCCGCTTATTTCCGGCAGTTGCTGCAACTGCGTATCGGCCGCAGCCTTTAATTTAGCCACAGTCGCGCCGGCTTTTTTCAGCACGGCGGCTATAGAGGTGTTTTTTTGATTGAGCAACGCGATCAGCAGATGGACCGGTTCGATAAAGCTGTGGTTCTGGCCCAGTGCAATCGACTGTGCATCGGATAATGCCAACTGTAAGCTGCTGGTAAGACGATCAATACGCATACTATTACCCTAATCTGACGTTTATAAGTCTGTTACATAAATGAGGGCTAAGGGACCGGAATCAAGCCCAGCTGAACCGACTTAACGCGCCATTTTCCAAATCAAATTGGCCATGCGACCCGTTTGACCGTCCCGGCGATAGGAGTAATAAAGTTCCGGGTTTTGCACGGTACAGGCATTCGATCGATAGACGCGTTGTACGCCTGCAGCGGTGAGTTGGGATGCTGCCAGCCCGGCCAGATCACAGAGGTATTTGCTGCCGCGCGGCGTGAAAAATTGCTCATAGCCGGGCCAACTGTTGAACATCGCCCTAACCTCCGGGCCGACTTCGAAGGCCTTCGGACCGATCGCCGGTCCGATGCCACAATAGACTCGATCAGCTCGGTCAAAGTTCGCCAGAGTGGCCAAGAGGATATGGTCGGCCAACCCGCGCCAACCGGCATGGGCTATGGCCACCTGGGCACCATCGGCGCGCCAGAAAAACACCGGCAAACAGTCTGCCGTCATAACACAGCAAGCGGATCCGACGGCGGTGCAATAACTGCCGTCTTGGCCCTGCTGGGGATCGGCGGCAGCCACGTGGACGACGCGATTGGTGTGTGTCTGATGCAACCAGGTGACAGTCGGCGCACCGGGCAATCGCTGACGCAATAGCCGGCGATTGGTGGCGACCGTCGAGGCTGACTCACCGACATGATGGGCCAGATTAAAAGATCCAAAGGGTGCTTGGCTCACGCCGCCTTGCCGAGTGGTCCATCCGGCCTGAACGTTGGCCGGTAAGGGCCAGGGCGCAAACTCAAAACTCACAGGTCGAACTCGGTACCATAGACCTTCAATTCATGTTCCATCTCATCGAGCAGTTCTTGGAAGTCGGCGGGGATATCTGCTTCCCAATGCATTTGCAGCCCCGTTTGCGGATGAATGAGCTCCAGATAGCCGGCGTGTAAAGCCTGTCGTTTGAAACGCTTCATCACCGTCATAACCTCGAGCGTAACGCCCTTAGGCAGGCGCGATCGGCCGGCATACACTGGGTCGCCGACAATCGGATTGCCAATGTGCGACATGTGTACGCGAATCTGATGCGTGCGGCCGGTTTCCAGCTTACAGCGCACCAAGGTGTGATTGCGCAGGCGCTTGATCACGCGATAGTGAGTGACCGCTTCCTTGCCCATGGTCAAAGGGGCAACAGCCATCTTGGTGCGCTGCTTCGGATGCCGGTCGATCGGGGCGTCGATCGTACCACCGGAAATCATCACCCCCATGCAGATGGCCGAATACTCTCGCCCCATGCTTCGGTCTTGCAGTTGCTCCGCCAGCCCAGTTTGGGCTTGTAGCGTTCGCGCCACAACCATCAGACCGGTGGTGTCCTTGTCGAGCCGGTGGACAATGCCGGCACGCGGCACGGAGGCAAGCTCCGGATAGCGATAGAGTAGTGCATTGAGCATGGTCCCGTCTGGATTCCCCGCGCCGGGATGAACTACCAGGCCGGCGGGTTTATTGATCACGATGATATGCTCGTCTTGGTAAACCACGTTGAGTTCAATAGACTGTGCTGCCCAGCCTTCATTTACCTCTAGCACAGCGTCGAGCACCAGCGTTTCGCCCCCGATCAGCTTGTCTCGATTGCGTCTGGTCTTACCATCTACCGTCAGCTGCCCGCCACTGATCCAGTTCTGTATTCTGGAACGCGAGTAGTCATCAAAAAGCAGTGCAGCTACCTGATCGAAACGTTTGTGCCCTTGGTCAAGGGGGACAATTTTCGTTTCCTTGATGGAATCTGTGGTATCAGTCATTGGAGGCTTGGGTATCCTGTGGTTACAATGGCAGTCATTTTACTGATTTAATGAGAGATAGCATGTTTACCGTAGCGCAAAGCGCAAAAAAAGTGAGTCAAATAGCCTTTTTGGCGTTTGTGGTCCTCTTAACCGGCTGCGCCTCGTTCGGAAACAAGGTGAAAGACACCGAATCGGGCTATTATGAGGCCGCGCAAACCTATCTCGACCAACGCAATTACAGCTTAGCCATCGAACGTTTAACCGATCTGCAAAGCCGTTTCCCGTTTGGTCGTTTCGCCCAGGCCAGTGCTCTGGATCTAATTTACGCCCGCTATCAGTCCAATGACTTCGCCACGGCACTGATCGAGGCGGATCGCTTTACGCGCTTAAATCCGGATTACCCGTCGGTCGATTACGCCTGGTTTCTGCGCTCGATGAGCTATTACCGATTGTTTCTTGCCAATCGAGGCATTTTTGGCAAGGTGGATCCGGCGATGCGATCGCCAGAGCAGGGCCAAAAAGCCTTTTTCGCGCTACTGGAGTTTAGCGACCAATTTCCAGAGAGTGTTTATCGAGAACCGGCCCTGACCGCGATGATCGTCCTGAAGGACGCCCTGGCGCGCCATGAGTTGATTGTTGCCGACTTCTACATCCGGCGTGGCGCCTGGGTTGCCGCCGCGGAACGCGCTCAGGTGGTGATTCAACACTATCCGGGTGTTAGCGCCGAGGCAGATGCCCTCGTGGTCTTAACAGAAGCCTATGGCGCGCTGGAACTCGATAAAGATCGACAGATCACTCTAACCCGCCTGCAAACAACCTATCCGGACCATGCGGTATTCGCTTCCGGCAGCTACCAAGCGCCCAAGTGGGCCGAAGACCGCTGGTGGGTCAAGCTGTTAACCTTGGGTCTAACCAGCTAGCGTCTGAATAGCGCAACGACGGCTTAACCAAGCCGTCGTGCACCTCTCAGCGAGGCTAGCAAAACGCCATCGTGGAACCCTTGATTACCGCCATCAGATCCTCAGGCGCCGCAACACATTGGTGCGCACCGGCTGCGAGCAAAGTGGGCGCGTCACTATAGCCCCATAAGACCCCCAGTGATGTCAGATCATGGTGGCGCCCTGCGGCGACATCATAGGCCGTATCGCCGATCATCAGCGTTTCACTGGCTTTGAGCTTCTCTTCGGCCAGCAACCAGGCCAGTAGTTCTTTCTTGTCGCCGTATTGACCGCTTTCGGTCGAACCATAGATCCCGGTAAAGAACTCGGCCAGGCCGCTGTGGGCGATAATCTGTTCGGCATAGAGCTGATACTTGGCCGTAGCAATAAACTGCCGTACACCGATTCGGTTACAGTGCTGCAGCACCTCGAGCATGCCGGGGTAAACCGGGCTGTCGTGCAAGCTGTACTGATAACAGGAGCGGTAAAAGTCTTTCGCGCGTTGGATCTGCTCGGCATCCTGAGTATCCAATATGCGGCCGAGCGACACACCCAATTCCGGACCGATCATCGAACGGATCTGGGCCGCCGGTACTGGGCCACGGTCGAAGTGCTCTGAAGTTTGATTTAAACAACGGGCGATTACCGCCATCGAGTCGATCAGCGTACCGTCTAGATCCCATAAAATATTAATCATTACGGCTAGTTTCCTGGTTTCCAGCCATGGGTGATCGGGTAACGCCGATCGCGGCCGAAACCGCGTTTGGAGACCCGAACCCCTTCTGGTGCCTGTCGGCGTTTGTATTCGTTGAGGTCGATCAGCCGTACGATCCGATACACAGTGTCGTAGTCAAAGCCGGCGGCGACGATAGCATCGAGGCTTTCATCTCGTTCGACATAGCGTTCGATAATTTCATCCAGTATCGGATAGGGCGGCAAGCTATCCTCATCGAGCTGATCCGGTGCCAATTCCGCCGAGGGCGGCCGGGTAATGACCCGCTCCGGGATCACCGGGCTCTGTTCATTGCGCCAATTGGACAGGGTATAGACCCACGTCTTAGGGACATCCTTCAGGCAGTTATAGCCGCCGCACATGTCGCCGTAGAGGGTGGCATAGCCAACCGCCAGTTCACTCTTGTTCCCGGTGGTCAGCACCATAAAGCCGAGTTTATTGGACAGCGCCATCAAGAAGACACCGCGCATACGCGATTGCATATTTTGCTCGGTAACATCGACCGGCTTGTCACCAAAGGCTGGTTTTAGGGTGCTCAACGCCGTTTCAAAGGCATCGCCTATAGGCAACACTTCATAGCGAATGCCTAGGTTTTTCGCTTCGGCCTCGGCGTCCTCTAGGGAGATCTTGGCGGTATAGTGGTAAGGCATCATCACCCCCATCACGCGATCGGCGCCCAGGGCGTCGACGGCAATGGCGGCGCTGAGGGCCGAGTCGATGCCCCCGGACATGCCCAGCACGATGCCTGAAAAGCCGTTGCGATTAACATAGTCGGCCAAGCCGACTTTCAACGCCTCGTACAAGGCAGCCGAGTTAGAGGGCTCCGGCGCAATCGAGGGCGCCACTACGCACCATTGGCCGGCCACCGAGGTTAAATCGACCAGCGCTAGGCTCTCCTTAAACAGCGCCAGAGTATGGGCGACATCACCATTAGGATTGACAACAAAGGAGCCGCCATCGAACACCAGCTCATCCTGGCCACCTATATGATTGACATAGAGGGTGGTCATCGGCCATTGCTTGACCACCTTGGTCACCTGTTCATGCCGTTCCGCGGTGCGATTGATCGAATAGGGGCTGCCATTAATATTGATGTTTATCATGGCACCGGCTTCGAAGGCCCTGCGCGCGGGGCCGTCGTACCAGATATCTTCGCAAATACTTAGGGCTATCTGAGCGCCTTTAAAACTAAAGACGCAGGTTTGCGTGCCTTTCTGAAAGTAGCGTTTCTCATCAAACACTTGGTAGTTGGGCAGATGCTGCTTGCGGTAGTCGGCAATGACCTGGCCATGGTCGATCACCATGGCCTTGTTAAACAGCTTGCCGTCTTCCCGCTGCGGGTAACCGACGACGATGGCAATGGGCAGTTTGGCGTCGAACAGGCGATGTAAACCATCACTGACCCGCTTACCCAGGCTGGGGCGCAAGAGCAGGTCTTCCGGCGGATAACCGGTCAATGTCAGTTCCGGAAACACCACCATGTCGGCCTGTTGATCGATGGCCTGTTGGGCCAAGAGCAATATTTTACTGACGTTGCCGTCTATGTCCCCAACCGGAAAACGATGCTGGGCCAGCGCCACACGTATGTTCATAGACTACTCTAAGGAGGTAATTACCATATTGTGAAGCCTGTTTCGCCGCAGAACAAGGTTTCTACCCTATTAACACCGCGACCGGTGATCTTTATCGTCACCGGGGCCTGAAAAAGAAGCCCCGACATGAGCTTTAGCATCCGACTCAGTCAACCCGTTTTTCGCGTCCAACAGCTGTTGTTCGCTTTCGGTATCTTCCGGCTGATCTTGGCGACCGGCCTCTGTGTTCTGGCGCTGTTACCGGAGACCGCAAAAGAGCTGCTGCCCAGCCCCAACCCTGAGTCCATGCAATTGGCGACCTTGGTCTATTTAATCCTGACCATACTGGGCATGCTATTAACGGTGAATGAGCAGCTATCGAAAACACCGATCACCGTTCTATTGATCACCGATATCCTGCTGCTGATGCTGATCTTGCGTTACAGCGGCGGCGTCGACAGCGGCTTCGGCAGCCTAATGTTGATTAGCGTTGGCATCGGGGGGCTACTCCTACCCTTGCGGCAGAGCCTGTTAGTGGCCGCTACCGCCACCTCCAGTGTGGTCTATACCGAAATATTACCGCTCGACGGCGCCACTAGGGATCTATTGCAGGCCGCCTTGCTGGGTCTGGGTTATTTTGCCGAGACCCTCTTCTTACAATATGTTGGCCAACGGGTAAAAAAAACCGAGCAGCTGGCTCGAGTCCAAGCCGATACCATTCTCGACCTGCGCCATCTCAATGAGCTGATCGTCCAGCGGCTGCGCACCGGCATCATAGTGGTCACCAGCGAGGGCGCGATTCGTTTGATGAATGATGCTGCGCGCGACCTGCTCAAGGAGACCGATACCCCCCCTTTCTGGCTCAGCCAGTCCCTGCAGGATCGGTTGGCCAGTTGGCAACGCAACCCCCATAACGAGATCGAACCGATTCAGGCCGATACCGAGCATCCCGGGGTGAGCGTCAATATTGCCCGACTGCACGCGACGCAAACCAGTGACCTGATTATTTTCTTGGAGGACTCCGGTCGGATGCAACAGCAGGCGCAACAGCTAAAACTGGCCTCGCTTGGTCGCCTGACCGCCTCGATCGCTCACGAAATACGCAACCCATTGGGTGCGATCAGCCATGCCGCCCAGTTGCTCGATGAAGCACCGGCCTTGGCAGAAGCCGATAAGCGTTTATTGGCGATGATTCACACCCACTCTCAGCGGGTCAATACAATCATCGAGACCATTCTGGAATTGTCGCGCCGACGACCCAAACAAATTAGCAGTATCGCTGCGGCCGCCCTAATCGAACAGTGCTTGGCGGAACGCGAACTCGAAACAGAACGTCAGCAGGACCAAATTGAAATTGCCGTCGAGGTTAATTTCAACATGCACATCGATATTCACCAAATCAAACAGGCGTTGCACAATCTTATCGCCAATGGTCTATATTATAGTGGTCTGCAGGTCGGACAGCGTCGGCTTAGGCTCAGCACCGGCGAACTGTCGGGCAGTGAACAATACTATCTTGATATCGAAGATGAGGGGCTGGGCGTCCCCGGCGATCAGATTAAAAACCTGTTTGAACCCTTTTACACCACGGAACACAGCGGCACCGGTTTAGGCCTTTATATTGCCAAGGAACTGTGTGAAGCCAACCGACTGAAATTGTCCTATGTGCAAAATCGCCGCGGTGGTTGTTTTCGAATCGTGTTCCCGCACGCGCTCAGTCAACGCAGTGAGCGTTAGTCACTCTGTAGAAAAGGATTTGCGCCCTATGCCAACCGCCCAATGTGTGTTAATTATCGACGATGAACCGGATATCCGCGAGTTGCTCGAAATCACCCTAATGCGCATGGGTATCGCAAGCTGCAGCGCGGTCGATGTCTCGTCGGCCATTATGGCCATCAAACAACAGGAGGTGGATTTAATCCTCACCGATATGCGCCTGCCCGATGGCAATGGCCTGGATATAGTGCGTTACGTTGCCGAGACCAAACCCGACACCCCGATAGCGGTCATTACCGCGCACGGCAATATGGATCTGGCCATCGAGTCACTGAAATCCGGGGCCTTTGATTTCGTGTCCAAACCACTCGATGTCAATAAACTGCGCAACCTCATCACCCAGGCACTGAAGGTAAAGCCTCCGACGGGCCATCAACTCGACACCGGTATGCATGCCAAAGCCCTAGACATGGGCCAATCCGCGGCCATGCAACTGCTACAGAAAAAAATTCGCAAACTGGCGGTCAGTCAAGCGCCGGTCTTTATTCAGGGTGAGTCCGGATCGGGCAAGGAGCTGGCCGCGCGTCAGATTCATACCCTCGGTCCGCGTGCGCTGGGACCCTTTATCGCGGTGAACTGCGGTGCGATCCCCTCTGAATTAATGGAGAGTGAATTTTTCGGTCACAAGCGGGGGGCCTTTACCGGGGCAACGGAAGATAAGCAGGGATTTTTTCAAGCCGCCCAAGCTGGCACCCTATTTCTCGATGAGGTCGCCGATTTGCCATTGGCCATGCAGGTCAAACTGTTACGGGCGATACAGGAGAAAAAAATTCGGCCAATCGGCACTCAAAATGAGCTCGATGTCGATGTCCGAATTCTCAGTGCAACGCACAAAAATCTCGACGCCATGGTCGAAGCAGGCGAGTTTCGCCAGGATTTGTTTTATCGCATCAATGTGATTGCCTTAACGATTCCGGCGCTGCGTGAACGTACCGATGACATCCCCTTGTTGAGTCAACAAATACTCCAGCGTATTGCCGGCAACTATGAACTGCCGATGGCCCGGCTAACCGCTGAGGCGAAAAAAGAACTCCATCTGTATAGCTTCCCCGGCAATGTTCGCGAGCTGGAAAACATCCTCGAACGGGCTTTTGCTCTGTGTGAGGACGACACCATCGGCGCCGCCGATCTAAATTTGAACAGCCGTTATAATGCCGAGCCATCGCCTAATGAGCCTGCGGCATTGGCGGCTCGAGCGGACGGCGTGTCGCTGGAAGACTACCTTATGGATATAGAACGCAATGTCGTCGAGCAGGCCTTGGAAGCAACCCGATGGAACCGCACCGCGGCGGCAAAGCGCTTAGGCATTACCTTTAGAGCATTGCGGTATCGACTGAAAAAACTCGGCTTGGAATAGCCCTGCTAACCCGATTGGCTAACCAAGCTATACTTGCACTGCCTTGCTTTACCGGCTCAATAAACCTTCGTTACAGTAGCGCAACATTGAATTTGCAGGGACCGCAAATGCAGCGCACCGGCTTTACCCTAATAGAACTTGTGGTGGTCATTGCCGTGGTGATGATTGTCACCGGTACCTCCCTACCCAGACTCACAGAGCTGAGCCAATCCTATAGCGCCTATCAAGAAAAAAAACGTTGGCTACAACTTTTTAGCTTTGCTAGGGCCTCTGCCGCATTGGAAAATTCGTTGGTCACCCTCTGCCCATTGCAAGCGAATCGCTGCGCCGACGATATGCATCAGGAATGGGCCCTGTTCACCGACTCGAACCGTAATAAAATACTAGACCCTGATGAGAAAATACTGCGGGTCCTATTGCCCAAGGCGGAGACCCGCTTCGGTTACTACAATCTGGGCCAGCCCTACTTCCGGTTTGGCGATATCCGCGGCGACAATACCTATCTCGGTATGGCCAGCGGGTTCACCCTATGCCCATTGGGCGAGCTCGATAAAACGGCCTACCATATGACGATTAATATTTTAGGCCGCGCCAAACTTCATAGCCGGCGCAATGACCAGCAGCAGCCCATGCGTTTCAGCCACCAGCGCTGGCAGGTGGCACGCTGTGACCGTTAAGGTCTGAGTCTACCAGCAGGTTTCAGTCTCGTTCACCTGATCTTTGCGGCCGGTTTGGGTGTAGGTGAAATCGCCACAGTCGTCGTTTGCCATGCGCTGGCCGGCGACCCGAACCGCGCGCACTTCAAAGGTCGTTGCCGATACCGATTCAATGGTTAAGTTATAGATTGGCGTCCCACCGTCCAATGGTACCGTTTGGGCAAAGAAGGTAGGTTTGCCTTTATCACCGCTTGCCGCCGCGCCACAATCGGTCTCCACCACACTACCGCTGTCGCAATAGCTGTTATTTTCCGTGAAGCGCCGTTCCAAATGGGCTGCCAAAGAAATCAATGCCGCTTGGGCATCGTTGCGATGGGCGTTGTCGACAAATTGCATGTAACGCGGAAAAGCAAAGGCCGCTAAAATTCCGATGATGGCTACCGATATCATCAGTTCCATTAGGGTAAAGCCTGCAGTCTGTTGTTTCATAGGAGCTCCCACTCTGGTGATTTTTTTTCACGCGCGCCCAGTAAGTTCGTCATCAGCTCGCTACTCGTCGTTGAGCTTCTCGAGTAATTTTTTTGCTACCGCGGTCGAGGGTAAAAGCTGCAGGCGCTGAACAATATAGCGTTTCAGGTCAACCGAGTAGTAAGCGTCCACTAGCACCCAGGTACCTCGGCGCGCGGCATTGAGCGGCAAGCGTTGATCTGGCTCGGCGCGATAATCCTGCACGATGGTGAAGTTGGTGTAGGTGAAGGATTGGTCGCCGATTTGCACGCGCGCCTGGGCCGTATCAACACCCCAGACCTGCTCGACGAACTGTTCCATCTGCGGCTCAGCTGCATGACCTAAAAACGGCAGCATCAAGCAGCTCATCAGTACCATTATTTGAATGAGTTTAAGCATGTTTATTCCCCTATTGACCGACTCTAAGTTCACGCCACATCCAACGACCCAGCAGGACGCCCGCGTCGCGCTCGACCTCCAGTATGCTGGCATCGGACGTATTCGATTTGCAGGTCTCAACGCCGTTGGGCAAGGTAATGCAGATGGGTGAGGTCGCCAAGGACGCAGAGCGGGCCCCGGAACTGGCCACCTGGTTTTTCGCGATGGTATCAATATAGTCGTCCTCGTCAATATCGCCATCGCCATCGATATCGATAATGGCTGTTTCGGGACGAGCGCCAGTGACCGCATTAAGCTCCATATACCAGCTGCTACCACCATAGGAACAGGGATCCTGATCGGGAATGGCGGTAACGAAAATAATGCTGCCATCTCTTAGCATTGGATTGCTGACCGAGCGTTCACCCTTGCCATCGGTATTGCCCCCCTCGGTGTTCACTAGGTCCATATACCAGCCCAGATGAGAGTCGACCAACAGGTCGGCATCGCTGCCGTCAACGGGCAGACCGGCTGCGCTATGCCAGTTGATCGGGAAGTTCGACGTGGCCCGTTGGTAGGAAATAATGGCGGCGCCATTACTGTCTAAATTTTCCGTCGGCACCGCCACTTCCTCGATAATATTCTGCTGCAACAGATGAAACTTGTTAAAAGCGGTTAGCGTGGCAAGGCCCTTATCCCAGATGGCATAGAACGACTGCAGTCCGTTATTCTGGTTATCATTCTGTAAAAAATAGGTGCCGGTGCCAAAGTAAATAAGTAAGCCGGTGGCGCCTTTGTTGAAGCCGATCTGCGGCTTCACGCTAATGGGTTGACGATTGGTGGTACTGCACACCACGGTCGCACAGGCGGTATAGAGCGGCGTGGGAGTGCTACCGGTTTTGTATGCGACACCCCACTGCGCCGGGTTGGCACTGGATATATCAAACTTCCACATATTGCCCTCCAAGTCACCGGCGTAGACCGCATCGGCTAGATAGTCTCCGTCGAGATCCACGGTGGTTGGGGTCGACATACCGTTCGGGGTCGCTAGGGCGTTCATCTGGGTATCGATTTTCTGCAGCAGAGCGCCGGTTTCCAGATCGACTATATAGATTAGCGCGCTGCCACTACCAACCTGGCCGTCGGCCACGGTGTTGTTATAACCGTTGCCGAAGATCGCAACCCATTTGCCATTATTGGCTTTTGCGATCGTCGGCTTACCAAAGGTATAGCCCAGGTCGGCGTCATCGGCATCGGTGAATTCCCACAGTACCGTCGCGGCTGCAGCCGCCTCAGTGTTATAGGCATTGGGGTTAGAGACATCTAAGGCAAAGATCCCCTGGCCACCGCCGTTCATGCCACTGGTCAGCACGGTGTGCCAACGGTCATTAAAGTAGGCATCCGCCACTTCGGGTGAGCCATCCACCGAATAGGCGTGTTTGTAGTTTTTATTGGCAATATCGGGTAACTTTTTCATCGCCTGGGTCGGCACATAGGCAAAGACTTCCAGACCAAAGTTTGCCGTGCCTGTGATAGCTGGATCGACATTAAACGCATGTAACATGCCATCGTTAGAACCGACATAGAGCATGGGAGTGCGATACAACTCCAAGGATCCGATCTTTTTAGTAACGCCGTCCCCGTCCGGATTACGACGGAAAGTACTGTATTTATTATTAGGCTCCAACCAATCCGGGTAGAGGAATTCCGGGTTGCCGACATAGGCGGGTGCTGAGTTAATAATGTCACCCAGGGGGCCGAGTG
Organism: Reinekea forsetii; assembly: GCF_002795845.1. Classification (GTDB taxonomy): domain Bacteria; phylum Pseudomonadota; class Gammaproteobacteria; order Pseudomonadales; family Natronospirillaceae; genus Reinekea; species Reinekea forsetii. The sequence goes on along the minus strand of NZ_CP011797.1, from coordinate 432,777 downwards.
ATGGAGCGATTAACGTTCGGTCACGATAGGTGCCATTTTTGGCGACCTCTTTGCTGCGATCGCCCCGGGTATAGTCCAATATTTCTTGGGAACCGAGCAGCGCCTTTTGCGCACTGGTTAGGTCGACCCACTGAAATGGGATGCCACTGCTGCCATCATAACTGATGATCGTGCGGTCGCCGTGTAACGGCACTTTTGAGGCCGATTCTTTATTGGCTAAATCCAAGGAACCATCTAACTTCACCGGAATACCATTGATCTTACCGGTCCACTTCTGACTGTTAAATTCCGCCTGAAACAACATGGTCGATGACGAAATGGAACCGGTGTTGACGCTGACCGCCGAGGCCGAGGCGTCACGTCCTTGAATATCCTGCACCGCCCCATTCAACGATTCGATCAGTTCTTGAGGATCGCCGGCATTGAGGAACTGTCCGCGGCCGTTATAGGCTGCGTGGCGCAGATCATCGATGGTTTCGTCTGAACCCGAGGCGGCTTGAGGCCAGCCGGGCCAGTTGTCGTCAGGGTCCGCACTGGGCTTCAATCCGTCCGGCAGAGTACCGGATACGCCGAAGGCCACGGTGTAGGTCACCAGATGCTGAACGGTATTGGTATCGGCATCATTGGTCGGCACTTTATCGGCCAATGATGACTGCAAATCGGTCTTGTAGTATTTCATCGCCACATCGGCCAGGGTGTTTGAATAGGCATCCGCATAGAGGCCACCGTCGAACGGCGAGGCCGTATTGGCGTCCTGATTACCAACCTCTGGACTGTTACCGTTCCAGACTCCATCGGTCATCAGAATGGCAAAGTTTTGCTGGCATGACCCGCCATCATCTGCTTTCAAGATCGGACCGGAACCGGGCGCTTCCCGAAAATACTCCCCGGCTGACTTCAAGGCTGACCGAAGCGGTGTACCATTACTCGCACCTATTTTGAACATGCTCTCCATCAGGTCGTTTTTATTGTCGTTGGCTGTGCTGTTATAGGGCGTCGAGATATTGTCGACATTAACCACCTTCTCGGTAATTCTATTCCATATAGTGGTTATGCCCATGCGTGCTGTAGACTCATCGATAATGGTCGATAGGGCGCGCTTAGCCACCCACTTGCGCTTGCGATAATAGGAGTACCAGTTGGCAAAGTTTGTCTTCTCAACGGTGTCCATATCCTCCACCGCTATTAACCAGCGATTAAGGAAGTCCTTGGTCTGGGCGTTGCTACCCAGGGCCGCGCGGATCACCGTGGCATCCGGGCATTCCAATTCACTTTCAAATACCGAGATGTCCTTGCCTTTCGAATCCTTAATAGTGACCCAGCCGTCAAAGGTGCCGTTACCATTGCGATCGACCAGAACATCGCGCGACTTATTACCATTGCCATCGACATATTCATCGAGAACATTGTCGCCATCTAGATCGTACCAAGGGAAATAGCCGGACCGATCATCATTGCCATCCTCATCGGTCAGATCGGTTGTGCCGCTGCCGTTATAGGGCGATTTTTTTGCTGCGGTAACAGACTGATCCTTATAGGTATTGTTACTGGAGTCCTTGCCCACCCAGGGCGTATAGGTTTTTGTCGGGTTATAGTGCAGCGCATTGACGCCGACACAGGAGTTTAGAATTTCTTTCCGATCGGGGTTGCTCGTGCCATTGGTCTGAATGGTCGGGCTAACATCGACCGTGCTTGATCCATTCGCATTGGAGGTCATACCAAAGTTAGCAGTCGCCTCCTTGGTGTAGAGGGTTTCCCAATCCATCGAACCGGAATCATCGACGATGAAATAGATGTTGGGCTGGACACCGCTGGCCAGGAAAAGGGGCGCGTCGGCCAAGCTTAGATTGGCGGCCGAACTTAGGCCACCGGCAAGCGACATGACCACTAAAAAACCCAAATTTTGCGGGCGTAGCTGGGTGACATTGGTGTTAATTTTTTTCATCATTAGTACCTTCTCGCATACAGAGACTGCAATAGTACGGTGGAGTTCCGTTCACCCCAGGCGATGGCGGTGACCCGATAAATAATTTTGCATTGCCGAACCGTTGGATCCACCGCCCCGTCACATACCTGATCGTATTCTTCGATAACATAGCGCGGTTTTTTTCGGGTGCCTGCGAATTCCTCGTTGTACTCGGTGCCATTGTCATCCCACCAAGCCTCACTCTTGGTCCACCAGTTGGGCGTACCGGGCGGCACCTTACCCAGAATCGATACCGAGCCGGAGCTGGCACCATCGATCGGTTCCGGTCGATTGCCCAGGCCAGCAACAAAGGCTTCGCCGGCGCGCAAGGAAGCTTCAGCCGTCTGAAAGGCGATGTTGCGATCGAGATTGTTACCGGCCATCCGCTCTTCTACCACCGACGACTCCATGACCGAGACCCCAAGCAAGGTTAAAATAAGGAGCATCACCAAGGCGATAATTAACACCGCGCCATCCTGCTTTGCCGCGATGGGCTTAGCATCCTGGCGCTGGACCAAAACTTTAGCATTCATATCAGTTCATCCTATTGCGCAGAATAACGGTGGTTTCAAACACCTTGCGCAGTCGTCGATCGGCCATGGTTAGGGTTTTGTCATTGAAGGTTAGGGTCTGCGGCGAACTGGTCACCCCCTCGATATCGCCTTCGGCTTGGCTACCCGACACGGTCAGCACGCTGACCTTGACGGCGACTATGTCATCGATACTGGCCACCGGGACATCACGGATGTTGGCAAAATAGTCCGGCACCAAATCCCCATCCGAATCGACGCCATACTTATATTGAATATTTTCCACACTCCCGAGTAGGACTTGACGCGCGCCATTCACCGCCAACTCCAGCTCACTGTTGGCGTTGACGGTAAAGATTCGATGCTCAATTTCGTTGATGGTTGAGCGCTTGTTTTGCATCACGAAAAAGCTGTAGCGCAACCCACCGGTGGCATCGACCATCTGAATATTAGAGGTGCCCGAGCCGAGTCGAATCAGATCGGCCACCTCGCAGTTGCTGACCAAGACATAATCGCCCGTGGCAAAGCTGCCCTCATTGGATATGCCCAATGTGCTCGGTGACAAGACCCCTGCGGTGATGGTCGCGCTATTTTGATTAAGCTTGAGTAGGGCCAAGGTATCGGGGGCATCGAACGCGCTTGCCCCGCCGTCGGCACCATCGGCGCTGTTGCCAAAGGCCGCTGGTGCGGTGGTCTGAATGGCGTTGATGTCCGGCATGTTGGCGGTAAAGGACTGGATATTTTGACTGATCGCATCGAAGGTCGGCGTACAGCCATAGTTGCCGCTTTGGCGCAAATCATCGGCGATGAAATTGAGCGTAAAGCGCCCACTTTCCTGCACCCGCACCATCGACTCGGTGAGGTTAAAGGCCTGTCGGTTCGACAACACGACCTGAACAATGCCGGTAATAATAAAGCTGGCTAAGACGACGGCCACCATCAGTTCTACCAGACTTAGGCCTTGCTGCGGTGATCGGTTCATATGCGAAATTCCGTAATGCGATCGGCGATCTTATCGATATCTTTGCTGGCAATATCGGCGTCGGCGTCATTGAGCGCCTGCTGAATCTGGTCGTTGCGGTAGTCGGCCCAGCGAATACGCAGTTCAAAAATATCTCCGCTCAAACTCAGTTCGGCCTCGCCCTCGGGCAGCGCGGACTGCAAACGAGCGGTCCACTGTGCCAAAGCAGTCTTGGCCATCTCATCGGTACTGCAACTGCCTGAGACCTGCAGGCAGTTTGCTACCGTGGTCGGCACACTAGCGCTAACCTCCGTATCGTAACTGGCAAAAATACTCGCCGTATTACGCGCCTCGATCGGATTGGCCCGAATAATATCGACCAGCTCATAGGACAGTTGCGCGGCATAGGATCGGTGCAGCGCGCTCTGAGTATTGCTCAGGCCGACCGTTTGCGTGCTGGCAACACCGAGCAAACCGATGGAGAAAATAAGGATCGCGACCAGTACTTCGATCATGGTCGCGCCAGCTTGGGCCCGGGGAGCTCGAGCAAATGGCATGGGCAGTGCAGAGGCAAAACGGTTCATGGGCAGTCTCCGGTGCTGACTTGTAGCCGTCCGATGGCGTTAAGGCTTAGGGTGCGTCGATCACCCAGCGCACAGTCCGGCATGCTCAAGTCCAAACTAAAGGCCGTGGCGGCGACGACCGCGCCCTGCTCACTGAAGGTGACCGAGTCTGCGTCGTTCGTTTCGATCAGGCTCGCACCACTGGCGAGCGGATCCCAGACGCGCAAAACACAATCGTCAATATTGGTTTCGCACGGATTGGCATCGCTGTCGTCGTCGAAATCCCCATCCCCATTCAGATCGAGAAAGACAATCCAGCCGCTGGCCCAATTCTCGTCGCCATCGCAGCTTTGGTAATCGGTACTGGAGCAGACCGTGACGGTGGAACTGAGGTTGACCGCTTCTGACCGGGCATAGGTCAGCGCACTGCGGACCTTGCTGGTATTGGCGTCGATACGGGTGTCGCGCAGCAGATTGTTAAATGACGGCGCGGCGAAGGCGGTGATGATGCCCAGAATAATCACGGTGACCATCAGCTCTAGCAAGGTAAAGCCTTGCAGCTTTCTGCGCCGTTCGATCTGGCGATGGGTCGGTTGTCTCTGGGCCGGTTGTTTCTGGGTCGGTTGTGTCAGGGTCATGGGCGTCTCACTAATAGGACTGACTATCAGTGTAGAGCGGAGTATGGCAGCGCTAGTGACCGGTCTGATAAACGGTCACTGTGCTGCGATAGGCGGTGCGCTGGGACGGGGTTTTGTTGACCGGTTCCGCTTTTAGTCGGCGGGCGTCAGGCGTAACTCTTTGGGAATGGAGAAGGTAATGGTTTCTTGTACACCGGCCAACTCGATGGCCGCGTTGGCGCCGAGCTGTTGCAGACCCTCAACCACCTGCTTGACCAGTATTTCCGGTGCGGAGGCGCCGGCGGTCACGCCGATGCGCTCACAGCCGTCGAACCAGGTCGGGTCGAGCTGCTCAACGCTGTCGACCAGATAGGCGGTACAGCCCATCCGTTCGGCCAACTCGCGCAGTCTATTGCTGTTCGATGAGTTCGGCGAGCCGACCACGATCACTACCGAACACTCGGCCGATAGGGTCTTGACGGCATCCTGGCGATTTTGCGTGGCGTAACAAATGTCGTCCTTGCGCGGGCCCTGAATATGCTGAAATTTGGCCCGTAAGGCATCGATAATCTGCGCGGTGTCGTCCATCGAAAGGGTGGTCTGCGTCACATAGGCCAGCAATGCCGGATTCTGGACCTGCAGCTCGGCGACATCCTGTTCGTTCTCGACCAGGTAAATACCGCCGCCCTGCTGGCGCTGATATTGCCCCATGGTACCCTCGACTTCAGGGTGGCCACGATGACCGATCAGAATGCACTCCATACCCTGGGCGGCGAAGCTGGTGACTTCCAAATGCACCTTGGTCACCAGCGGACAGGTCGCGTCATAAACGCGCAGCCCGCGTTCGGCCGCTTCCAGTCGAACGGCTTGCGAGACGCCGTGGGCGGAAAAGATTACCCAGTTGTCGTCCGGTACCTCGTCGAGTTCATCGACAAAGATCGCCCCGCGCTGTTTAAGGTCTTCAACCACAAACTTGTTGTGCACCACTTCATGGCGGACATAAAGCGGTGCGCCATGCACTTCCAAGGCACGATTGACGATATCGATAGCGCGATCCACGCCGGCGCAAAAGCCGCGTGGATTGGCGAGCTTAATGTCCATCGTCGGCGACTCCGACGGCAACAATTTCAACTTCGAAGTCGAGTTCCTTGCCGGCCAGCGGATGATTGAAATCGACGACGATCGATTCGTCCTGAATATCGGCGATCACCCCGGGCAACTCGGCACCGGCAGCATCTTTAAAGGCAATGACCGTCCCCAGACTCAATTCACCGGATTCGGCAAATTGATCTTTTTTGTAAGTCTGTACATTGGACGGATTGAGCTGCCCGAACGCGTCTTCCGTGCCCACTCGAACGGTGCGCCGATCACCGGTTTCCAGACCGAGCAGATGGCGTTCAAAGCCGATCGGCAGATTACCGTCGCCAATGGTCAGGGTAGCCGGTTGCTGCTCGGGGGTACTGTCGACGACCTGGCCATCGACCAGTCGCAAGGTAAAATGTAGCGTGACCTTGGAGTTCTCATGAATTTTTGACATAGAAACAGCCTCTAAGGGTGGCGCTGCCATCACGGCATCGCCACGGGGATTTGTAACACGCTCTGCGCCGCACGCAGAACGTGAGCTCGGCTTAGGCGAAGTGGCGTTGCTCGCCAGCAGCGCTGACATTCTCGACGCACCGGCCGCATAACTCTGGGTGCGCGGCATGATTGCCGACATCCTCGGTCTGGTGCCAACAACGCCCGCATTTGGTCAGGGTCGACTTGACCACCGAGACTTTCAGGCCCGTCAATTCAGTCGGCATCGCATCGCTCGGTGTTGTCGCCAGATCGGCCAAGGTGGCAGCACTGGTGAGGGTCACAAAGCGCAGTTCATCACCTAGCTGCAGCAGCGTCGCATGCAGCTCGGCATCACAGTAGAGCGTTACCTCGGCGGTTAGCGAGCCACCGACCTTGGCTTCATTGCGGGCTTGCTCGAGCACGCCGTTAACGCCGTCCTTAACCTGCTGTACGATCGCCCAATAATCCGAATTCATCGTTTCATCGGCGGCGAATGCGCTCAGACCCGGGTACCAGGTTTCGGTAAAGACGGTGGTCTTATCCTGACCGGGTATATAGGGCCAGAGTTCATCGGCGGTAAAGCTCAGGATGGGCGCAATCCAGCGCACCATCGCTTGCAATACATGGTACATAGCGGTTTGCGCCGAACGGCGGGCCAAGGAATTTTCCTGCGCGGTGTAGAGCCGATCCTTGATGATATCGAGGTAGAATCCGCCCATATCCAAGGCACAGAAATGGTGAATTTTTTGCACCACCTGAACAAATTGATAGTTGTCGTACAGGTGCGCCAATTCGGTCTGCACACTCAGCGTTCGATCGATCGCCCAACGATCCAAGGCCAGCAAGTCGTCGACGCCCAAGGCGTCTCGAGCCGGTTCAAAGCCATTCAGATTCGACACCAGAAAGCGGGCGGTATTACGGATGCGCCGGTAGGAATCTGAGGTGCGCGTTAAGATCGCTTTGGAGAAGGCCATATCACCGGAATAGTCGGTCGAGGCCACCCAGAGGCGCAAGACATCAGCGCCAAACTGGTTAAAGACCTCTTGCGGCTCCATGCCATTGCCCAACGACTTGGACATCTTATAGCCCTTCTCATCGACCACAAAACCGTGCGTCAAGACCTGCTTGTAGGGCGCGCTGCCGTTCATCGCGACGGCGGTTTTCAACGACGATTGGAACCAGCCCCGATGTTGATCGGAGCCTTCCAGATACATATCGGCCGGGTATTGTGCCAATTCTTCGCGCTTGCTCAGGACCGAGTAATGGCTCACGCCGGAGTCGAACCAGACATCTAAGGTGTCCTGGGTTTTTTCATATTGATCGGCATCATCGATCACCGAGCTGAGATCAAAGTCGTACCAAGCATCCATACCCGACTGCTCGACCGCCAAGGCGACCGCTTCGATGATTTCTTGTAATTGCGGGTGCAACAGGCCCGTTTCTTTGTGCACCACAAAGGTGATCGGAGTGCCCCAGGTACGCTGACGTGAGATACACCAGTCAGGCGACTGACCGACCATCGCCTCGATGCGGTTCTGACCCCAGGCCGGCACCCAACGGACGCCCTTGATGGCGCTCATGGCCTGCTCTTGCAAACCCTGTGCGTCCATGCTGATAAACCATTGTGGCGTGGCACGATAGATCAGTGGCGTCTTGGTGCGCCAGCAATGAGCATAGCTGTGCGTTAACTTACCTTCACTAAGCAGTTGGCCGCGTTCTTTAACCAGAGCGATCACCTTTGGATCGACCTTGTAAACGTGCTCACCGGCAAAGTGTTCGACATTGGCGCGAAACACGCCCTTGTCATCGAGCGGATTGATCGTCTCGATACCGTATCGGCCACAGACCACGAAGTCTTCCACGCCGTGATCGGGCGCGGTATGGACACAACCGGTACCGGCGTCGAGCGTAACGTGATCGCCCAACAAAACCGGAATATCGCGATCGTAGAACGGGTGGGTAAAGACCTGCTGCTCCAACACCGTGCCGGGGAAGTGCGCCAAGATGGCGCTTTCAACCAGGCCGGTGCGCGCGAGAAAGCTTTCTAACAGGGCCTCGGCGACAATTAAGCGCACCGGTTGGTCCTGATGCGTGCTTTGCACCAGAACATAATCCAGTTCCGCGCCGACCGAGATGGCCAATGAGGACGGCAGAGTCCAGGGTGTGGTCGTCCAGATTACCGCCTGGACCGGACCTTCGCCCGCGCTGCTGCCAATGGCGGCCAAGACCTTGCTGTCGTCACGTGCGCCGTAAGCGACGTCGACATTGAAGGAGACCTTATCGTGGTATTCCACCTCGGCTTCGGCCAGGGCCGAACCGCCCACCACGCTCCAGTAGACCGGCTTAAAGCCGCGCACTAGGTGACCGGACGCGGCAATCTTGCCGAGCGCGCGAATGATGTCGGCCTCGGTCTGGAAATTCATCGTCAGGTAAGGTTGTTCCCAGCTACCGAACACACCCATGCGTTGAAAGCCGGCGCGCTGCACATCGATTTGGCTGTGCGCGTATTCACGGCATTTGGCGCGAAAGGTCTTAAAGTCGACCTTGTCGCCGGCCCGGCCGATCATCGTTTCTACCTTGTGCTCGATGGGCAGACCGTGACAGTCCCAGCCGGGCACATAGGGTGCATCGTAGCCGTTAAAACCCTTCGATTTAACGATGATATCTTTGAGAATTTTATTGACCGCATGACCGATGTGCAGGGGTCCGTTCGCATAAGGCGGACCATCATGCAAAATAAACTTAGGGCGACCCAGGCTTGCCGCGCGAATCTGCTGGTAAATGCCATTGGTTTCCCAGTTTGCCAGCATTACAGGTTCGCGTTTGGCCAGGTCACCGCGCATCGGAAAATCCGTCTGCGGTAAGTTCAAGGTTGCTTTATAGTCAGTCATCGGTACGTTTCACTTCCGTAAGTTGCGCAAACCAAGCGTGTGCGGCTTGCATATCAAGTTGTATCTGAATTTTCAGCGCGTCAAGATTAGCAAATGTTTGGGTCCCGCGCAGCCGCTTATGCAGCTGCACCGAAATACGTTGTCCGTACAGGACTCCGTCAAAATCAAAAAAATGTACTTCCAGCCAAGATCGGCTGTCGCCTACCGTCGGTTTGGTGCCCAGATTGCCCACGCCCTGTAACACTCGACCGGCAATGTCGGCGCTGACGGCAAAAACCCCGTCGGTGGCCAGGCGGTGATGCGGCAAGAGTAGGTTGGCGGTCGGCACGCCAATGGTACGACCCAATTGGCGGCCATAGATCACCCGCCCGGTTAGCGTATAGGGCTCGCCCAACAAGGCCTGCACGGCGGGTAGCTGATGCTGGCCAATTCGCTCGCGCAACTGGGTACTGCTAATGCGCTGACCGTCGACACATTGTGAGGCCAAATCGGTGACTTCAAAGTCGAAACCTTGCAAAAACTCGAAATTCCCGGCCCGATCGGCGCCAAAGCGGAAATCGTCACCAACCTGCAACCACTGAGTATTAAGCCGCTCGATCAGAATTTGCTCGACAAAGGCCTGAGCGCTGAGCCCGCGCAGCGAGGCATTAAAGGGCAATACCACCAGATGGTCGACACCCAGAGCAGCTAAGCGGCGCGCCTTATCCGACAGCGATGTCAGTCGGGCTGGGGCATCGCCGGGCCGCAAAAACTCGCGCGGCTGCGGCTCGAAGGTGACCACCACCGAGACCAGATTACGCGCTCGCGCCTGCTCGATCAGCCGGGTAATGACTTGCTGATGGCCCAGATGCACACCGTCAAAACTGCCGATCGTAACGGCAGCAGCGGGTAAGGCTTGTAGTGGCAAACGAGAGATGCGCATGGCGGGCCAGCGTGACGAAATTGGCCGCGCAGTATACCGAAAAGGGATCGCACTGTCCCGCTCCCGATCAGGGATGTTTAATGTCCTTTGGTCGCACTCCGACCAGCAACAGCGTCAGGCTATAGCTGACCAGGCCGGCGACCACCAGCAGGGCGACCACTTCGGCCCGACCAAGAAAATCATCTGGCATGGTGAGCGCGGCCGACCGGGTCATCGCCCAGAGCAGCGTGGCCATCACGGCGCTGGCGACCAGGGCGCGCAAGATGGTCGGCCCGAGCATAGGCCATTGCGGGAAGCGACCCTCCTGACGTAAATGCCAGGCGAGCAGCCCGGCATTGAGCCAGGCCGACATTGACGTTGCCAGCGCCAGCCCGGCATGCGCCAGGGGCAGAATCAACATTAGGTTAAAAGCCATATTCCAGACCATGGCCTGGATGCCGATACGCACCGGGGTGCGGGTGTCTTGGCGGGCAAAGAAAGCCGGTGCCAATATTTTGATCAACATAAAGGCCGGTAGGCCCAAGGCGTAGGCGGCCAAACTCAAGGCACTGCGTTCGACATCGAGACTGGAGAAATTTTTATATTGAAACAGCAGCGTCAAGAGCTCGCTCGGCAGCAGCACCAGGGCCACCATCGCCGGCAAGCCGATCAACAACACCAGCCGGATCGCCCAGGCCAGGGTGCGATCGAACAGGAGCGCATCTCGACCGGCGTGCAAGGTCGCCAAACGCGGCAATAGCACCGTCGCAATAGCGATGCCAATGACCCCGAGGGGCAGCTCGGTCAGCCGATCCGAATAGTAGAGCCAGCTGATCGAGCCGTCCTCGAGAAAACTGGCCAAAACCGTATCGAGCAGCAGATTGATCTGACTGACCGACACGCCAAACAGTGCCGGCACCATTAAAATCAAGATTTTTTTAACCCCGGGGTGCGTGGTGGTCCAGCTCAGTGGCGACCAAACCCCGGTCTTCAGCAGGGCCGGCCAGAGAAACAGCCATTGCAGCAGGCCCGCGATCAGCACACCCAGGGCCAAGCCGGTTTGGCCCACCTCAAACTGCGGCGCCAAGAACAGCGCCGAACCGATCAGGCATAGATTTAAAATAATAGGGGTTAGGGCCGGTGCGGCAAACTGGCCATAGGAGTTCAAGACCGAGGACGCTAGGGCCGTCAAGGATATAAACCACAGATAGGGAAAGGTCAGCTTAAGAAAGTCCGCCACCAGCCCAAGCTTGGCCGGATCGGTATGAAAGCCGGGAGCAAAGACCCAAGCCAAGATCGGCGAGGCTAGGACGGCGATAAGCGTCACCAGACCCACCAGTGCTGCCAAGTGAATTTGCACCGCTGTGACCAAGGTGCGCACACTGGCATCACCCTCAGCATGCCGAACCTCGGTCAAGACGGGTATAAAAGCTTGGTTAAAGGCGCCTTCGGCAAACAGGCGGCGCAAAAAATTGGGAATCTTAAAGGCCGCGACAAACGCATCCTGGGCGCCGCCGGTGCCAAAATAGGCCGCAAAAACCATATCACGTACCAAACCCAAGACCCTGGAGGCCATGGTAGCGGCGGATACGACCAGCGAACTGGTAAAGATTGACCTGGGGGCAGTCTGGCTCAAGGGTCGTCCTTGCATAATCAATGAAACAGCCGCGCAGTTTACAAGCACGGCGCCGTAAGCGGCAAGCGGCACGTAGGCCGCGGGCTCGATTTTCCAGCGCTTTTGAGCGTTTCAAACTAGTAAGATCGCCGAGCAGCCCCCGCGCCCACCGGATCGAGCCCGCTACTGTACCAAAAAAGACGCCAAAAACCCTGCCCAGTAAAGCTTTTCGTTGACAGGGATAAATCGAATCACTAGAATCGCGCCCTCGAAATTTATCAACACCCGTTTACCAATTTAAGGAGCATTCTGTGGCAAACTCAGCTGGATCTAAAAAGCGCGCTCGTCAGGCAGTTGTCCGCCGAGCTCGTAATTCAAGCATGCGTTCAATGGTTCGTACTTACGTCAAGAAAGTTTTAGCCCAAATTCAAACAGGCAATTACGCTGACGCAAGTAAAGCACTGGTAACCGCGCAACCCGTCCTCGACGGAATGGCGCGTAAAGGGATCATCACTAAGGCCAAAGCTGGCCGAACGATGAGCCGTTTAAATGCAAGCGTTAAGGCTCTGCAAGCCTAACTTAGGCGACCAGAATTAAAGAAACCGGCTTCGGCCGGTTTTTTTATGCCGAACGGTATTGGCCGCTGCGCCCTGGCTCGAATCGATCAAACTTGAATAACAGCGCGGCCGGCGGCTATAGTGTGTCACCTCATCGAGTAACAGCCTGCTATGCCTCACAATCCCATTACCCTCGATCTACTCAAGGTGCTCGACGCCATCGATCAGCGGGGCAGCTTTGCCGCCGCAGCACAGGCACTGCATAAGGTGCCCTCGGCCCTAACCTATACGATCCAAAAGGTGGAGCAGGATTTGGGGCTAAAACTGTTCGACCGCAGTGGCCACCGGGCCAAGCTCACCGCAGCCGGTAATTTACTGCTCGTCGAAGGGCGGTTGATCCTGCGGGACATCGAAAACCTGGCCTATTCCGCGCAACAGATCGCCAATGGTTGGGAACCGGTCATCACCTTGAGCATCGACACGCTGTACAGCAGCTCTGCCCTATTTTCGCTAATACAGCGCTTTAATCAGGTTCACCCCTTTATCAAGGTCAATCTACTTACCGGGGCCCTATCGGGCACCTGGGAGCCGCTGTTAAACCGCAAGGCCGACCTGGTAATCGCCAACGATCATAGCGATCCGAAACAGGAAGGCTTCGACAGTCGAACGCTTGGCGCGGTCACCATGATGTTTGTCGTCAATCGCGACCATCCCTTGGCAGGCGATGCCTGCTCGGTCACCGAAGCCATGATCGACGAGTACCCTGTTATCGTCGTGCGCGATTCGAGCCTCCTGCTCGCTCCCATGACCGTCGGCTGGACACGCCAGACCAAGGTCATCACGGTATCGAGCATGGCGGAAAAGATTGCCGCCCAGAAAACGGGGCTGGGCGTGGGCTTTCTGCCCAAGCATCGAATTGAGGCCGAATTGCTCAGCGGTGAGCTGATCGCACTGAAAATCAATGACCACGCCTTCGATGCCAAGGTGGCCTGGCGCAAGGGTACGCCCGGCCCGGCCCTGCAATGGCTGTTAAACGAGCTGACCGGCGCCGACATTGGGCTAGTCGATGACGCCGCCCCTACACCTTTGGCGTCGATCGAGTAAGGCGCACGTGCAGATCCGCCGCCCCTATTTGCAAAATTGGTCAGACCACTCTTAAGTCGAGCAACCGCCCGTGCCATAAGGCCTGGCCGGCTGTTGACGATGGCGGCCGGTGCGCTTCACCTAACACCATTGAATATCAGGCCCGACTCGCCAACACTGCTGAGTAAGAATCGCACTGCAAACCAACACAACAATAAGAGGTGACTATGACCATTTGCACTATTGAAGATCTGCGCATAAAGGCCCAAAAACGCGTGCCGCGAATGTTTTATGACTACGCCGACTCAGGCTCGTGGACCGAATCGACCTACAGAGAAAATTCCAGTGACTTCCAGAAGATAAAGCTGCGCCAACGCATCGCCGTCGATATGACCGATCGCAGCACCGCTCTGCCGATGATAGGCCAACAAACCACCATGCCGGTCGCCTTGGCGCCGACGGGTTTAACCGGCATGCAGCACCCCGATGGGGAAATTAAGGCTGCGCTAGCGGCGGAGAAGTTCGGTGTCCCCTTTACCCTATCGACCATGAGCATCTGTTCCATTGAAGATGTCGCCGCCAACACCACAGAGCCCTTCTGGTTTCAGATGTATGTGATGAAAGACAAGGTGTTCGCCGAAAACCTGATCAACCGAGCTAAGGCCGCAGGCTGTTCGGCTCTGGTACTAACCCTAGATCTGCAGATTATCGGCCAACGCCACAAGGATGTGCGCAACGGACTGTCCACCAACCCATTACTGACGCTCAAGGGTTGGGGCCAGATTCTCACTCGACCGGCCTGGTGTTTGAGCATGCTCAGCACACGCCGCCATTCCTTTGGTAATATCGTCGGTCATGCCGAGGGGGTTAGCGATGTAAATTCCTTATTTTCGTGGACCGCGGAACAATTTGATCCAGCCCTAAATTGGTCAGATGTCCAATGGATCAAGGCGCGCTGGGGCGGCAAATTAATTCTCAAAGGCATTCTGGATGTCGAGGACGCCAAGTTGGCGGTGCAGGCCGGGGCTGATGCCATTATCGTCTCCAACCATGGCGGTCGCCAACTCGATGGCGCACCGTCCACGATCTCCCAGCTGGGGGCCATCGTCGATGCTGTGGGCGATCAGATTGAAGTCCATATGGACGGCGGCATTCGCAGCGGCCAGGACGTACTCAAGGCCATCGCCTTGGGCGCCAAAGGCACTTACATCGGCCGACCCTTTCTCTATGGGCTCGGTGCCATGGGTGAAAAGGGCGTAACCACCGCATTGGAGATTATCCATAAGGAATTGGATCTGACCATGGCATTCTGTGGTGAACGCCAGTTGAGCAATATCAACCGCAGCCACCTGCTGCCGGGAACCTTTTAGACCGGCTTCACGCTCAGAGTCAAGCGCTGCCCAGCGCGCGTTACTGTTTTGTTCCGTGTCCGCTCGGACGGCCTCGAGGCAATATCGTCGCGCCCCACAGGCCATTCCGATACTTATTACCTAGCGTCGCAAAAATAAACAGACAATTTTATACAGGATCTGTATACTCCGCGCCGCCAAGGTGACCCAGCCTGCAATTGTGCAGCTCAGGAATGAGCATTTTGTTTTTCATGACGATCTACAGGGTTATTCGCAATCAGATGCGACACGGGGCGCAGCCTGCCTTCACCTTTGCGCGGTTTTATTTTACACCGCACCAGCTTTGACGCTGGAATCGACCTGGATGGCCTGCCACCGGAATCACCCTTTAGTGCTTACATTGAGTACAGCACTTATTTGATCGAGAATCTTAAATGTCTGAAAACATCACCTTTGCCGACCTGGGCCTAACGCCTGCTATATTGGCCACGCTGGAATCATTGGGTTATGAAAGCCCAACCCCGATTCAAAGCCAAGCTATTAAATCCCTGATGGAAGGCCGTGACGTACTCGGCTTGGCGCAGACCGGAACCGGCAAAACCGCCGCCTTCTCACTGCCCTTGCTGTGTAAGATCGACACCAGCCTCAACACCCCTCAGGCACTGGTTCTGTGTCCAACGCGCGAGTTGGCGATCCAGGTTGCTGAAGCCTTCCAGGTCTATGCCCGCGGCGTGAAAGGTTTTCACGTCCTGCCCATTTACGGCGGCACCGACATGCGTAACCAGTTACGCGCGTTAAAACAGAATCCTCAAGTTATCGTCGGCACACCAGGCCGCGTCATGGACCACTTGCGTCGTGGCACCCTGGATCTGTCCGATCTGAAGCATATGGTCCTCGACGAAGCCGACGAGATGTTGCGCATGGGCTTTATTGAAGACATCAACTGGATCCTGGAACACACCCCAGAAGAAAAGCAGACGGCGATGTTTTCGGCCACCATGCCCGGCCAGATCAAGCGCATCACCGACCGTTATCAGAAAGATCCAATCAAGATTGAAATCAAGGCCAGCAGCCAAGAGCAAAGCCGCATCGATCAGTTCGTCTGGCGTGCTCAGGGTCTGGACAAGTTGGAAGCTCTAACTCGTTTGCTCGAAGTGGAAGAATGGAATGCCATCATCATCTTCGTGCGGACTCGAGTAGAGTGTCAGTTCCTGTCGGAAAAACTCTCGGCACGCGGCTATGCAGCCACCGCCCTGAGTGGTGAAGTTGCCCAGAAGCAACGTGAAGACATACTCAATTCAATGCGCGGCGGCAAGCTGGACATCCTGATCGCGACCGACGTTGCCGCGCGCGGCCTGGACATCGAACGGATCACCCACGTCATCAACTGGGATATCCCAGGCGACGTCGAGACCTATACCCATCGTATTGGCCGTACTGGTCGAGCCGGCCGCAGTGGTAAAGCGATCCTCTTTGTTAAGCCACGTGAACAGCGGATCTTGCGCGATATCGAACGGGCTACTAAGTCGGTCCTGAAAGATTACCCGATGCCGTCAGCGGCACAGTTGGGCGAATACCGGGCGGAGCAGTTCAAAGCCAGCGTGTCCGAGCTCGTTGAAAAGGGCTCCTTGGATTATTTCAAAGCCATGGTGACCAGCTGGATCGAAGCCGAAGACGAAGAGGTCGATATCCTCGACATCGCAGCCGCTCTGGCTAAGATGGCGCAAGAAGACAAGCCTTTGCAGATCCCGAAAGATCCGGTCGTGCATGCGCGCAGTCGCGAAAGCCATGACCGCAATGATCGCGGTGATCGTGGCGACAGCCGGCCAAGCCGCCCACGCTCCGACAGTGCGCCCGGTCGTAAGCGTGAACTGAGCTATGATGCCAGCACCTACCGGCTCGACATCGGTCGTCAAGATGGCGTCGAAGCCGGTTCCATCGTTGGTGCCATTGCCAATGAAGGCGGCATTGAAGGTCGCTTCATCAACAACATCACCATCAAGGACACCTTCACCCTGGTTGACTTACCCAAGGGTATGCCGGCCGATATTCTGCAACATCTGCAGAAGACTCGGGTTAAGGGACGACCATTGAATATCCGTGAGTGGTCTGAGTCGACTCCAGCCGGCGGCGCAGAGCGCAAGCCAGCACCACGTCGTGATGCCAGCGGCAGCAGCGATCGCAAGCCAGCACCGCGTCGTCGTTCAGAATAGATCAGCCGGCGGCTCACGCCGCCTCGCGGTAGGTCATAAAAAAAGCGCGCTCAGTGCAAACTGAGCGCGCTTTTTGTTGGCCTCGATAAAAGCCCCATACCCTCAAACGGACGGAGCCCCGCGCTAACCGATAAAGTACTTGATGGCCGCGGCAATGAGCATGATCGGCACCAGAATACGGAACCATTTACTGTAACTGGCCTGTTGCTCGGCCGTGACCTGGGTCGGATTACGAGAGGTAATAAAGAGCACCAGGGCCATAACAACCCCCAGTACCAGAAGAATTTGCACGATCGGTAGCATTAATAGTCTCCAAAAAGTTCGGCAAGTTTGTCACCCGGTTGATCGGCGCGCATAAAGGCTTCGCCAACCAAATAGGCGTTTATCTGGTTATCGCGCATCAGACGGACATCGGCGCCACTGAGGATGCCGCTCTCGGTCACCAGCAAACGCTCGGGGTCGAGCATTTCCTTCAGATCCAGTGTCGTCTGCAGGGACACCTCAAAGGTGTGCAGGTTACGGTTATTGACCCCAATCAGGCGGTTGTCGACCGTCAAGGCCACGCGCAGCTCGGAAGCATCGTGCACCTCGATCAACACCTCCATACCGTATGCGATAGCCTGCGCATGCAAATCGCGTAGCTGAATGGGATCCAACGCCGAGACAATCAATAGCACACAGTCGGCGCCGATCGCCTTGGCTTCGGCGATCTGGTAGGGGTGAATCAAGAAGTCTTTGCGGATCACCGGCAGGCCGACAGTCTCGCGGACTTGAATCAGATAGTCTTCGTGGCCCTGGAAGAAATCTGCATCGGTCAACACCGACAGGCAGGCCGCCCCGCCGCGCTCATAACTTTCGGCGATGGCCTGGGGAATAAAGGGCTCACGCAAGACACCCTTGCTCGGTGACGCCTTTTTAATTTCGGCGATAACCGCCGCCTGGCCTTGGTCAATTTTATTGAGCAATGCCTGGGTAAAGCCGCGCGGCGGCGCATAGCGGTCAAATTCCTGTTCCAGGTCGCGCATCGACTTAATACGTTTGCGCTGCTGCACTTCCTGCACTTTACGATCCAGGATTTCATTCAAAATGGTCGGTCTGTTGTTCATTGGGTTACCAAAAATAGAGGTCAATAGGGTGGGCCGAGCGCGACCCATTATAGGGCTAGCCGGCACTCTGACTGAACTGAGCGAATTCGCGCAACTTCTCGCGCGCCAGGCCTGAAGCAATGGCGTCTTCGGCCATGCTAACGCCGTGTGCAAAGCTGGTGGCCACACCGGAAACATAGATGGCGGCCCCGGCATTGAGTGCAATCAGGTCGGCGGCGCGGTTACTGACCTCATCGCCAGAGCCATCGAACACCGCCTGGATCAGCGCCAAACTGCCGGCCACGCCGTCGGCCGATAAGCCGACCATGGCCTGCGTCGCCAAGCCAAAATCTTCCGGCGCCACGGTGTAGGTGTTCACCTGACCGTCCTTCAGCTCCGCAACGAAGGTTGCCGCGGACAGGCTGAACTCGTCATGACCGTCCAACGAATGCACCACCATAACATGCTCACTGCCGAGCTGTTTTAGCGCTAGGGCGAGCGGTTCGCAGAGCTCAGCGTTAAAGACGCCGACCACTTGCCGCGTTACACCGGCGGGATTGGTCAGCGGGCCGAGCATATTAAAGATGGTGCGCATGCCCAGTTCTTTGCGCGGGCCCATGGCATAGCGCATGGCACTGTGATGCGCTTGGGCAAACATAAAGCCGACGCCGATCGTTTCGATCGCCCGGGCTATGGCACTTGGTGGCAAGGCCAGCTCGACACCGGCCGCCTCGAGCAGGTCGGCGCTGCCAAAGGTCGAGGACACACCTCTATTACCGTGCTTGGCAACATGCGCGCCGGCCGCAGCCGCGACAAAGGCGCTGGCGGTTGAGACATTGAAGAGTTTTTGCCCCGAGCCGCCGGTACCACAGGTGTCCACTAGGTGGTCGGCGGTTACCGGTACTTTGGTCGACAGTTCACGCATCACGGTCACCGCGCCGGTGATTTCCTCAACCGTCTCACCCTTCATGCGCAAGCCCATGAGAAAAGCGCCAATCTGCGCATCGCTGCATGCACCGGTCATAATGGAACGCATCACATCGCTCATTTCCGGTTGGCTGAGGTGACCGTGACCGGCAATACGCTCCAGTGCTTGTTTAATATCCATAAAGCCTCGCTGTGGCCAGGAACCGCCCTGACCGGTTATCGGGTGACAAAATTGCTTAATAGCGCCAGACCCTGTTCGGTTAAAATCGACTCGGGATGGAACTGGACGGCTTCTAAGCGCAATTCAGTGTGCCGGATCGCCATTATTTCGTCTAGCGAACCCTGGGCATCTTCGGTCCAGGCCGTGACCTCAAGACAGTCGGGAATGGAGTGTTGCTCCAGGGCCAGAGAATGATAGCGCGTGGCATTAAAGGGTGACGGCAGACCGGCAAATACGCCCTGTTGGCGATGATGGATGGCCGACGTTTTACCGTGCATAACCTGCTTGGCCCGCACCACCTTGGCGCCAAACACCTGACCCAACGCCTGACAACCTAGGCAAACGCCAAAGATCGGCAGCGCCGCGCCAAAGTGTCGGATCGCGGCGAGCGATATGCCGGCCTGATCGGGCGTACCCGGACCCGGCGAAATCATTATCTGGTCCGGGGCCAAGGCCGCAATACCGGCCAGATCGATCTCATCGTTAAGCTTGACCACAACCTCAATCGACAGCGACTCCAGATAGTTCACCAGGGTATAGGTGAAGGAGTCATAATTATCGATCATCAACAACATGCTGGCATTCCGTTTAATATCCCATGCGAAAAAGCGCGCGCCAGTTTAACACCGAATCGATGCGTGAAAACTAGAGTTGACTCTAGCGCAAAATGTTATAGCATACTAGTACATGAATACAAACAATCCCGAACAGATCGCATTACTCGACCATCTCTTGACCGCGCAAAGCCGGACCGAGATGGCCCATTGCCTTGAGCAGCTGTTAACACCGTCCGAATATGAGGAAATAGTCAAACGACTGCAGATCTTCCGGATGTTGGTTCAAGGTGTACCGCAACGTAAAATTGCCGAACAACTCGGCGTTGGTATCGCGACGGTTTCGCGCGGCGCCAGGGCTCTTAAGGATGACTGATACTGCCATGGTGCAACCGTTAAAATTTACCCTGCCGCGCAAGCCGCAATATCTCAAGGTCGCCGACCACTGCGATTTCTTTGAACTGTTCAAAAAAGTCGATAAGGCCTATGACAACTGTTTTATTCTCGAATCGCTCGGTGAGGACAGCCATATCGCCCGGCACAGCATTATTGGCTTCGACCCCGAAAAGGTGATCTTCGCCAATGGCGATCAACTAACCATTACCGAGCGCGACGGCTCCCAGGTCCATTATCAGAGTGACAATCCATATGAGCTGCTGCGCACGCTGATGCCACAGGATATTATTTCGCGCATGTACGCCGGCGGCCTGACCGGCTACTTGGGTTACGATGCGATGAACTATTTTGAAGCCAAGCTCGATATTCAAACCAGTGAGCTGTTCGATGCCTTCCGTTTTGGCCTCTATAAGGACGGCCTGGTGTGCGACAAGATGACCGGGGAGGTGTTCTATTTTTATTACGACAACAACCGCATCGATCGGGTGACGCAATTGCTTGCCAGCAGCTACCCAGGCAATGGCCCCTTGACGGTCACGGCCACCGGCGACAGCATGTCACGCGAACAGCATCGCGCCGCCGTGCTCAAGGTTAAGCAAGACATAATCGATGGCAAAATCTTCCAAACCGAGGTCGGGTTCAAGAAGTATTTCAGCCTGGATGGCGACACCATCAACCTCTATGAAAAACTGCGCGACGTGAACCCCTCGCCGCAGATGTACTACGTTAAGTTTGGCGCCCAAAAACTGATCGGGGCCAGCCCAGAACTGCTGTTCCGTCTGCGTCAAGGTGAAATGGAGACCTTTCCGTTGGCCGGCACCACCCTGCGCGGCACGACGCCGGAAGGCGACACCCTGCTCGCGCGCGCCTTATTGAACGATCCCAAAGAGATCGCCGAGCACAATATGATTGTCGATCTGCACCGCAACGATATTGGCCGGGTGGCACGCTTTGGCACCGTCAAGGTGCGCAGTCTGATGGACATCAAACGTTTCAGCCATGTGCAGCACATCTCCAGTGAGATCGTCGGCATTATCGCCGAGCAAGAGGATATGTTCAGCGCCTTGGCGAGCAACTTTCCGGCCGGCACCCTAACCGGGGCACCGAAGATTGAGGCGATGAAAATCATCAACGACCTGGAGTCCGACGGACGCGGTCCCTACGGTGGCGCGGTCGGGCACTTTTCTTTCAATGGCGACTGCACCTTTGCTATTCCCATTCGCACCATCTTCGCCAATGGCGACCAGGCTTATGTGCAAACCTGCGGCGGCAATGTGTACGACTCCAACCCCGACGATGAGTACGAAGAAATTCAACGCAAGTTTGCCGGCACGCGCAAGGTCTTGGAGCAATTTATGACGCCCGAGCCAAGCTAACAACTCGCGCTCCGAGCACTCAACCAACCGGTCATCGACCGGGCTAATAATTCCGACCCGGTGTCCGTGTGACCCCGGGTGCTATAAGGTAAGCCAACATGAACGTACTGATCATCGACAATTACGATTCTTTCACCTTCAATCTGTATCAATATATAGGTGAAATACTGTCCTCCGCGCAGAGCCGAGGCGACCTAGGTGAGTTCAAGGTGAGCGTCAAACGCAACGATGAACTGAGCCTGGCCCAGATCCAAGAACTGCGACCGGACCGAATTATTATTTCACCTGGGCCTGGCTCACCCGACGATGAGCGTTACTTTGGCGTTTGCACCGAGGTAATTCGTACCCTGGGTCCGACCACACCATTGCTGGGCGTTTGCCTGGGCATGCAAGGCATAGTGCACAGCTTTGGCGGGCATATCATCAAGGCGCCGGTGCCGATGCATGGCAAGGTTAGCCCCATCCAGCACGACCAGCGTGGGCTCTTCACCGGTGTCCCCGACCAATTAGAGGTCATGCGCTATCATTCGCTGATCGCCAATCCGAAAACCCTACCCGATTGCCTGCGCGTAACCTCGGCCGTGGGTGCCCTGGCCGCCGCCGATTTCGACGACCGCAGTCAGCTGCAGAGCGACGCGGACTTTGAGATTATGGCCGTACAACATATCGATTACCCGATCTATGGGATTCAATTTCATCCGGAATCCTTTGCCACCGAAGGCGGTAAGGACCTGATTCGTAACTTCTTATTTCAGGCCTAGGGTCGCTCGACAGGCTGCTTGAGTAACATCGGCGCAAAAAAAACCAGCCTAAATAGACTGGTTTTTTTATCGGCGAGATCCGCCTAGACGGCGCGCCTTAGGCTCTCTTAGCGATAGACTGGCAAGGAAGCGCAGATCGCAATCACCTTGGCTTTGACTTCAGCGATCATCGCATCGGCGTTGCCCGTTTCCAGCGCATCCAGCACATCACAGATCCAATTGGTCAACTGGGTCGCTTCGGCCTCATTAAAACCGCGGCGCGTGATCGATGGCGTACCAATGCGCAGACCCGAGGTTACAAAAGGTGAGCGCGGATCATTGGGTACCGAGTTCTTGTTGACGGTAATGTTCGCCAAACCCAAGGCCGCATCAGCGTCTTTGCCCGAGTAAGATTTGCCGATCAAATCGACCAAAAACAAGTGATCTTCAGTGCCGTTGGAGACAATGCGGATACCGCGCGCCATAAAGGCCGCCGCCATCGCCTTGGCATTCTTAACCACCTGGGCTTGATACAGCTTGAATTCAGGCTCCATTGCTTCTTTAAAGCAGACGGCCTTGCCGGCAATAACGTGCATCAACGGGCCGCCCTGACTTTCAGGGAAGACGGCAAAGTTCAACTTCTTGTTCAAAGCCTCATCGTTGTGCGCCAGGATCAGGCCGCCGCGCGGGCCGCCCAATGTTTTATGGGTGGTGGTGGTGACCACATCGGCGAACGGCATCGGGCTCGGGTAGACACCCGCCGCGACTAGGCCGGCAATGTGCGCCATGTCGACGAACAGGAAGGCACCCACTTCGTCGGCAATGGCACGAAAACGCGCCCAGTCGACGATCAGTGAGTAAGCTGAAAAGCCGGCTACGATCATCTTTGGCTTATGCTCACGGGCTAGAGCGTCAACCTGGTCGTAATCGATTTCACCGGTATCGGTATTCAGACCGTACTGAACCGCGTTGTAGATTCGGCCAGAGAAGGACACTGATGCACCGTGGGTCAGGTGACCACCGTGCGCCAGACTCATGCCGAGGATAGTATCGCCAGGCTTACACAGGGCCATATAGACCGCGCCATTGGCCTGTGAACCGGAGTGAGGCTGGACGTTGGCAAATTCCGCGCCAAACAGCTCTTTGGCCCGATCGATGGCCAGTTGCTCGACCACATCGACGTGTTCACAACCGCCGTAATAACGCTTACCGGGATAACCTTCGGCATATTTATTGGTCAGCTGAGACCCCTGGGCCTCCATAACGCGCGGCGAGGTGTAGTTCTCTGAGGCGATCAATTCTATATGCTCTTCCTGACGCACACGTTCCGCTTCCATTGCCTGCCACAGGTCGGCATCGTAATCGGCAATATTCATGGTTTTTTCAAACATTAGACTCTCCAATGTGTTGGAAGCCTCAGTTAAGACACCGCAACCGCAGACCATAACTAGGGCTTCGTAAAAATCGATATAACAACCAGGCTTTGCCAGGCATTTTACCGGTCAGGAAGACGGCGTATTTTACACAAACCCACGCGCAATCCCAGAAAAAGGGCTTATTTAGTCGTATGTTGTTAAATTGTTATGCTTTCGCTGCAATCAAACGACGGCAGCGGACTATTTATAGCATTGAAGTGACTTACACCCGCGCATCCATTAAAATTGCTCACCTATTTTTCAGACAAGGATCCTTCGGTGGCTCAATACGTATTTACCATGAATCGCGTCGGCAAGATCGTCCCGCCGAAACGAGAAATCCTGAAAAATATCTCCCTATCTTTCTATCACGGCGCGAAAATTGGCGTCTTGGGTCTAAACGGCTCCGGTAAGTCTACATTGCTGCGCATCATGGCCGGCCTCGACACCGAAATCCTCGGCGAAGCGCGCCCCCAGCCAGGCTTGAAGATTGGCTATCTACCGCAAGAACCAGAGCTGGATAACAGCAAGTCGGTACGTGAGATAGTGGAAGAGGCGCTCAGCGGTCTTAAAAATGCCCAGGTAGAACTTGATGCAGTATACGCAGCCTATGCCGAACCGGATGCTGATTTTGACAAGTTAGCCCAGAAGCAACAGGAACTGGAAAACATCATCAATGCCGCCGACGGTCACAACACCGAGACCCGTTTGGAAATAGCCGCCGATGCCCTGCGTCTGCCACCTTGGGACGCCCGGGTCGAACATCTGTCTGGCGGCGAACGCCGCCGAGTCGCACTGTGCCGATTACTGCTGTCCAACCCCGATATGTTGTTACTCGACGAGCCGACCAACCACCTCGATGCGGAATCAGTGGCTTGGCTAGAACGCTTCCTACACGAGTTTACCGGCACCGTGGTCGCCATTACCCACGACCGTTACTTCCTCGATAATGTCGCCGGCTGGATCCTCGAGCTCGACCGCGGACAGGGCATCCCGTTTGAAGGCAATTACAGCCAATGGCTCGAAAACAAGCAACAGCGTCTGGACGTCGAATCGAAGCAGCAGTCAGCCCACAGTAAGGCCATGAAAGCCGAACTGGAGTGGGTGCGTCAGGGCTCCAAAGGCCGTCAATCCAAGTCTAAGGCTCGCCTCAAGCAGTTTGAAGAAATGAATTCGCAAGAGTTTCAAGCGCGCAATGAAACCAATGAGATGTATATCCCACCTGGACCACGCTTGGGCGATATCGTGATTGAAGCCGAAGGCGTGAGTAAGTCCTTCGATGGCCGATTGCTCTATGAGGATCTCAACTTTGTTATCCCACCGGGTGCCATCGTCGGTATTATCGGCGGCAACGGTGCGGGTAAATCGACTCTGTTTAATATGATCGCCGGCACGCAGCAACCCGATGATGGCACGATTCGCATCGGTGAAACCGTCAAGCCGGCTTACGTTGGCCAGTTACGCGAACTCAATGGCGACAATACGGTCTGGGAAGAGATCTCCGGCGGCATGGACACCATTACCATCGGTACCTATGAAACCTCATCGCGAGCCTATCTGGGCCGATTTAACTTCAAGGGCGGCGACCAGCAGAAGTTTGTTAAGAACCTCTCCGGTGGCGAGCGCAATCGGTTATTTCTAGCCAAGGTGCTGCAAGAAGGTGGCAACGTGGTCATGCTCGATGAGCCGACCAACGATCTGGATATTGAAACCTTGCGCGCACTGGAAGAGGCGATCTTGGCCTTTCCCGGCGTGGCCATCGTCATTTCCCACGATCGCTGGTTTCTCGACCGTATCGCAACGCATATATTGGCCTTCGAAGGCGATTCTAAGGCGGTCTTTTTTGAAGGCAACTTTACCGAATACGACGCCGACCACCGCAAACGTCACGGCAATGAAGGCCCTAAACGCCTGAAGTACAAGCGCATTAAATAGCCGTCGCGGCAGCCCCGCGACTCGGCCGAAGATGATCTATACTCTAAAGCAATGTACGTGCTGCTCGATCCCTTGGGTTTCGGGGGGCACGTTTCTTTAGCCTTTATAGTGAAGCCGGTTATGCCTCAAACGCTCAAATCCCCCCTGCCAATCGCCAAACCGAGCCTGCCCTATAAGAGCCCGCTGCTAATGCTGGTGTCCGTCGGTTTTTGTGCGGGCCTGTTTCTAATGGCAAGCGTCTGGTTGTTCAACGCTAAGTTGGGCCTAGCCAGCAGCATATTGACCATGGTGATGGCGCTGATCAGCCTGGTCTTTTTACTGATTGCGCTCAGGGTGTACGCCCACATCACCCTGTTACTGGCGCAAAACGATCAAAAACACTTACAAAATGCCCTGATCCAGGCCAAGGATATGCTCGACACCAGCAAGCAACTGCGCGACGACCACATTATTCTTCAGTCCCTAGTGCAAAACCTGCCTTTTCCCGTTTGGCTTAAAGATCGGCTTGGACGATATCTGGTCGCCAACCATGCCTTTGTTCAGCAATGGGCTAATGGCCAAGAACCAAAGGGTAAGACCGATGCCGACCTACTCAATGCCCAATTGGTGAGCACCTTTGTGGCTGCCGATGAGGCGGCTCTGGCCACCGGCATGGCGCAGAAACTTGACCTGCGCTTGGACTTCAGCGGCCAAGCAGCAAAATGGGTACGCATCGAACGCTATCCATTACAGGGTGAAGATCAACAAGCCGTGGGGGTCTTGGGCTTCGCCATCGACATTTCACCCTTTAAGGCAGGCCTCAACGACAACTCCGCTGGGTTTAAGACGCCCCCTCACCCGGAGCAGCAGTAATGCGCGGCGGTGCCCTGTGGAGGCGAATAGGCCGCTCAAATAAGCCTGAGGTAAACGCGATAACAAGAAGAATATTCGTGCAAGCGCTTGATATGTAAGAAAAAACTAATTACTATGCGCTCACTTCGTTTTATGCGGACGTGGTGAAATTGGTATACACGCCAGATTTAGGTTCTGGTACCGCAAGGTGTGAGAGTTCGAGTCTCTCCGTCCGCACCATTCTAAGCCCTTAGGGCGCCTTTTCATGTTGCTATACAGACCTTTCCCCAGTTACTTCTACAACACTTCTGATAGATATGACTGCTGTACAACTGTATCTCGAGTTTTAAAACCCCATGACCCCCGCAAGCCATTTATAATTTGCCCAAAGACTGGGTCAACCAACAACGCTTGATGAGCGACTAAATTACGTTTAAGTAAACTGACGGCTAATGCCTGAGACTTCGCTAACCTGATATTGATGTAGCCGCACAACACTGGTTACGCTCGAGGCCATATCAAGCACCTGTTGCGCCAACTCGGCAGGATAAATTAGATCTAAACAATGATTATGTTCTTAGGGGGGAGTTGTATGCCAATAGATCAATATAGCTCAGCAGATGGCGCTAAATACCGTGATGGGCTGGTTGAGACGGATCTGGCGAGTCGAACCGTAAAGAGGCAGCGCATGCACTCCCTCTTTACTGCCCTTGCACAGTTATCATGCCTACAAGGGCTTAACCAGAACAGATAATCAGCCGTTGGCGCTATCTAACGCTCTGGCTCGTTCAAACATATAGGGCACTGTAGGCAGACCCGCCATTGCAAACGCGCCTAAAATCAGCAGTGGTGCGGCTGCGGCCATATCGGAAGCAATCAGTGCCAGTGCTGATACGACAAAAATACCGCCCATGGCAAAGGACAGGGTTTTGTGTAATTTAACCACCGTCACCACCGCACCGGCCACTAAAGCCAGCAGCGCAAGGCTTATCATCCAGGTGCCTGAAATAATGGTGTGTAGATTGTGCACACCAACTTCATCTAACAACCTTACATAGTGGTAGGACACCATATTGGCCCCAGCTTGCTGCATGGCGACCATCGAATTGTGCTCATGTAGACTAATCAGCGAGCTAATCAACGCAGACAATGGTGTCAGGGCTGCGAACAGAGCCAACACGATCGCCACCACAC
This sequence comes from Reinekea forsetii, assembly GCF_002795845.1. GTDB lineage: Bacteria > Pseudomonadota > Gammaproteobacteria > Pseudomonadales > Natronospirillaceae > Reinekea > Reinekea forsetii. The sequence continues at coordinate 405,301 of NZ_CP011797.1, read as the reverse complement.
CCAACATCTGTTGTACCTTAACAGCGGATTTTGACTGCCGGACAATGTCGATACCCACAGCAACTAAAATAATAAGGCCGGTTACCACCATCTGCCAGAAGGTTTCAAGCTGAGCCAAGGTCAGGCCATTGTTAATGAGCTTAATAAGCACCACGCCCATAAAGGTACCAATCACGGTGCCTCGCCCACCAAACAGTGACGTGCCGCCAATGACGACCGCGGCGATGGCATTTAGCTCCCACATTTGCCCATAATCTGACTTGGCGTAAGGTGCGCGACCGAGAAACAACAATGCACCGAAGGCTGCGCCCATAGAACAGAGGACATAGGTGTATAACGTATACAATCGGGTGTTGATGCCCGCTTGCCGAGAGCCTTGTTCATTACTGCCGATAGCATAGATGTATCGCCCCAATCTCATATTGGAAACGACTACAGCTAGCAGAATAAAAAATACGATGAAGATGATCATGCTCATCTGAAATGTGCGAAAGAAGCCCATCCAATTGGCATCCACAAACCCGCCAAGCGACTCCATTAGGCCCGAAAGCTCACCAGCTTGAAACTGTTCGCGCAATCCGGCAAACGGGTTGTATCGACCAAACAGGTCAAAAGTAGCTGGTAATTTTGGTGTTGCCTGAGCGCCTGTAGACAGGTGAGCACTGCCTCGCCAGACCGAAAGTCCTGCTAGGGTGACGATAAATGCCGGCATGCCTAAATAGGCGATTAATGAGCCATGTATTGCTCCAATCAAGCCACCTAAAGCCAAGCCGCAAAAAATTGCTATACCGGGTGGCAGTCCCCAGTAACTGGCTATATAACCTGTTACCGCAGCAACCATACCCATTACTGCGCCAACGGATAGATCGATTCCAGCGGCCAATATCACTAATGTCATGCCACCCGCCACGACGCCAATTGCTGCAGAGTTATTGAGAATGGTCATGATATTTGTAGGGTGAAAAAATGGTTTTCCAGACGTTACCATTTCAATCGCAATGGATAAAATCAATATAGCTAATAGAGCCCCAGACCATTCTTTGCGAAAGAAAGAAACTAGGTGGGTTATTGCTTTATCTTGTAAACTCAACACGTTCATCTCTTCTCCAATTATAAAAGAGCCCAGCATCGCCGGGCTCTATTATCATGCTACATAAACTAAGTTTATTATGATTTACTTAATACCAACCAGGTCTTTGTAAGCTTGAGCAGTCGTAGGTGTTACCAAGAAGAAACCAGTATCGATACGGGCAGATACTGTTTTTCCGTTTGATGCATCAACAGCCGCTTTAATGCCTTGATAACCCATTTGATACAACATCTGCGCTGTATCGGCATGTACCCAACCAGCTTCCATTGCTTCAACGGCATCGGTTGCGCCATCAAAACCAACCAGCAACACGTCACCAGCAGACAAGCCTAGGTTTTCCATTGCAGCTTTAGCGCCCATAGTGCCGCCATCCCATGCGTTTGCGACCATCTTAATATCGTTACGCGCATTGAGAATAGCTTCAACGCCTTCTTGAGCTTGGGCAGAGTTCCATTCAGTCGGTACTTCTAAAATTTCACTGTTTGGACGCGCTGTTTTGAATGCTTCGGTGAAGCCATTACGGCGCTCTTGACCCGTGCTTTGAGCTTGGTTACCCGTTACATAAACAATAGCATCGCCATCATTTACTAACGTAGCGGCATAAGCGCCTTGAACCTTGGCAACAGCATAGTTATCGGTGGCAACGAATGACGTTACAGCCGCGCCGTTTACACCCGTGTCGATGGCCACAACAGCCACACCAGCGTCCATGGCATCTTTTACTGCAGGCGCAATGCCTGAGGAATCAACAGGTGCAATGGCAATGGCTTTAATGCCTTGAGCCAACAGGTTTTCAAACACTTCTAGCTGACTAGACAGGTCACCCTGGAAAGTAGGTCCTACTGTTATAAGGTCAACGCCTGCCTCTTTCGCTGCATCAGCCGCGCCCTGGTTAATCATCATCCAACCAGAGTTAGTCGCTGACTTGGTAATATAACCAATAGACTCTGCATAGACTGCGCCAGACAACAAAGCGCTTGCGGCGATTGCGCCAATTAATTTATTCATTTTCATGCTCATCATCGATACTCCGATATGTTTTTATTTTCGTCCTGTGGCGCCAACTACAAAATATAATTTGCTGAACAGGTATTTGCGGCATTTAGATGGCCTGACAGAATCATTGCTCATTTGTATCACCCCTGTCAATTATTAAATCAATTTTACTTAATAATTGACAGGGGTGCCTTTCGTCGGCATTCTCAGCTCAACAGAAACATTTAGCCCATTGGAGGCAGATATGACCCATCCCGTTTTAGAGATTAGCGGCCTTACCAAACACTATGGCGGCGTGCATGCCCTCAACGATGCTGATTTTATCTTAGCGCCCGGCGAGCATGTGGCCATCGTAGGTGATAATGGTGCCGGAAAATCCACTTTTGTGCGTAACCTTACCGGTGTTGAACGGCGTACCCGCGGCAGCGTAAAATTCTACGGTGAAGAAGTTGACTTTGCTTCACCCTTAGAAGCGCGTGATGCAGGCATCGAAACGGTCTACCAAAATCTGGCACTGGCTGACGAATTGGATGTACCAACCAATATATTTTTAGGCCGAGAACTCACCAAGTTCGACTTTGGTCCATTTAGCTGGATGGACAAAAAGGCTATGTTGGCGGAGTCTCAAGAGCTATTACAAAAAACAGGTGTTAAGATTCCTGATCTTAGCCAATCTTTAAGAGGCATGTCTGGCGGACAGCGCCAATGTGTCGCAATTAGCCGCGCAGCGGGATGGGGCGATAAGCTCATCATTATGGATGAACCCACTGCCGCCTTAGGTATTCAAGAATCGACCCGCGTGGAAAACATCATTCGTGGCTTGAAAGAGAAGGGCACACCCCTGATTCTGATTAGCCACAATTTACGCCAAGTATTTAATTTAGTTGACCGAATTATTGTTTTTCGCCAAGGGCGAATTGTTGGCGATAAATTGACCGCTGAAACAGATGGCAATGAAATTGTATCCATGATCACGGGTGTTGATCAGGTTGTTCACAAAGACGCGAGTTACATATAACACTATGAATTTGGAAAACCCCCAATTGCGCAATGCTGGCACGAATCAGACCGGCATGCGCCAATATAATGAGCGGCGCATTCTGGCCATTATTCGTGAAACCCGGGGGATAACCAAAGCCGACATTGCCAAAGCAACCAACCTCACGCCACAAACAGCCACGATAATAATCAATCGGCTGGAAGAACAAGATTTATTACTGGCAGGAGAAAAGCGTCGCGGTGGCAAAGGCCAACCCTCTACGCCTTATCGGCTCAATCCAGATGGTGCGTTAAGCATAGGCATCAAAATTGGTCGCAGTTCGTTGGAAGTATTATTGGTTGGCTTTACCGGAGAGGTGCGCTCACGTTTATCTTACAATTATGCTTTTCCAGAGCCCAAGGAAGTTTTTTACCATATTAAACGGAGCTTGGATCATATACTTGGCAGCCTCACCGCTGAACAACATACAAAGGTTCTTGGCATTGGCGTGGCGGCGCCCTATTCGATGGATGGCTGGGCGGGAGAGCTTAAAGGCCCGATAGAAGCGCGCAAATCGTGGGCCAACATCAATATTCGCGCAGAGATTGCGGCACTCACTACGATTCCAACCACACTCACCAATGACGCTACCGCAGCTTGCATTGCCGAGCTAACCTTTGGCAACCCGCATAAGTGGCAGAGCTTTTTATATTTTTATGTCGGTACATTTATCGGTGGTGGCTTGGTCTTAAATAACCAAATATACGCAGGGCATAACACCAATGCTGGCGCTATGGGTTCCATACCCCTGAGCAGCAGTAAACAGCTCATCGCAGACGCCTCCCTGTATCACCTAGACCAGGAACTCAGCCAGCTAGGACTGGCCAAGATCTTTCTTGAGGGCGCCAGTGAAATAAACCCAGAAACATGGCTGGTTTATACCCGCTGGGCAGACAAAGCGGCTTTGGCCATTGCCTATGCAATCGCCTCTGGCTGTGCCTTTGTTGATCCAGAAGGTGTGATTATCGATGGCCGCATCCCGGCAAAAGCCACCACTTACCTGGTCGACGCAATTCGCCATGCTTGCCATACTGACAATTGGGAAGGGCTGTCTAAACCCACCATAATATGCGGAAACATTGGTTTTGATGCACGAGCCTTGGGTGGCGCGTTACTACCTATATACTCCACCTTTGCACCAGACAGTGATGCTTATTTAAAAGCCACTAGTTAAAAGCCACACAGTCACAATATATTTATAAATACGTTTATTTGAATTCTGCTTTTGTTGGGTTCTACCCCATCCACTACGACAACCCAGCTCGCTATGCCCTTTGATTTAGGTTCATTCCAGGCTGGCAGCCCAACCCACTCAGCGTTCCAACATTGACAGGCTTGCCCCCCTTAACTAGTTTTAAACTCATCATCTGCTGCATTGACTCTACATGATGTCTGGTTTCTTTCAGAATTCGACCCAACCGGTCACCCTCTTCTTGGAAAACCCGGCCCTAGCTAAGGGCCAAAGCGCAACCGATCCCTACGATTTAAAGATCAGCCTCGACTCCAGTGCACAGCATCTGCCCTTTGAACCCTTTGTGTCCATTATCCGGTTTGCGCTGCAACAGGCCGACGCCGATATGGAGCAGGTGCTTGAACTGCCCAACCTTTTTACGGTATTGAAACCGGTGCTACGCAGCTTTGTCCTCGATCAGGAACCGGCGCAGCGTGAACCCCTGAATACCGATGAGCTCTCCTACGAGCAGATCGAGGTGCAAAAAGCCTTGGCCTACCTGCTCGAGCACTGCTTCGCTCGGCCGGTCACCATTGCGGTCACCCACGCCCAATACCTATCGCCCTCCGCGCTGAAATTATTACAACAAGAAGACTATCGATTTACCGCCAAGATCCACCTCCATCTGTATTTGTCGACCATGGCCTTTACACATTTAAAAAACATCCAAGGTTTTGTACAGCAGATTAAGCGCCGCCATATAACGGTGCCTGACAAGGCTGGCGGCTCTATTAAGAGCCGCCAGCATTACCATGTAGAACTCCAGAGCGCTCAGATGTGGCGGCATCTAGAGTTCGCGCAAGCACTATACTGCCCCGATGAAATTTTGACCTTGGCCGATCGCATCCAGGCTGAGCCACATCTGGTACTCGAAGACAAGGCGGCTATTCTCAGTGCTAGAATGTTTGCCTGGATTCTGACCAATGATCCCGAACGCTGCCATATCCATATGCAGGAGTTGCAACAAATCAATTTGGAGGCCTTAGCGGTGCCGTCCGGTCTCGCGACTCTGTCGGCCATCTGTGTCGGATATCTGTGCTTGCAGGACTTCCCAGCTGCCACCAAGGCCGCTCACAACCTCAGGTTCTATGCGCACCAGCAGCACCAGGCACAGCAGCAGCTGCTCGCCGAGTTTTATATTTTTCTCAGTGTCTGCATGGACGGCCAACTCGACCTGGACGCCGAACGGCTAGAGCAGTTGGAACGGGCGCTGAGCCAGCAGGGCTGGCCTAATTTGGCGGCCTTCGTGAAATGCTCTCTGTGGTTCAATGAGGTCTTGCTGGCGGAGCAGCCGGAGCGGTTGATCAGCCTGTGTTTGGCGGCCGTTCGGGACTTTAAACAGCTACACAACCTGATTGGCCAGTCCACGGCGCATCATCATATCTGTATCGTGCTTGGCTCCAACGGCAGGCCGAAGGAGGCCGTGTCGCATATCCAAAAGGCGCTAAACCTCACCAAGCAATGCGGCCTATCAGTGCGCATCCACAATACGCTCAACGGCCTGTCCTTCTTGCTTAACGGTTTGGGACAAAGCGGTCCCGCGCGCAAGGCCATCGAGGCGGCCTATCCCTTGGTTTTGGCCGATGGTAATTTCGATCAAATTTGTACCACCCTCTACAATTTGGCACTAACCGCCTTCTATGCCGATCATCTGCAGAGCACCATCTCACTATTAGACGATATATTTTTGATAATGGAATATCGCAATATGAGTGGCATTCGGTTCTTAAACAAGGAGGAGATGTTGGCCCTGCAGGCCATAGCGGCCTACCTAGATGGCGACCGACGACTGCCCTTGGCCATTCATCAGCAGCTGCGCCAAACCCAAACGCGATCGCATGAGGGAGAAGCCTTTATTCGCTGTATCGGCCTGATCACACAAGATTTGGACGTCGATCAGGCCGAAGATCTGTTTGCCACCCTGTCCGACCGACTTGGCAGGTTGGGTAAAAATATGCATTTGGAACTCTTACCCGTGCGCCTGCTGGTGGTTTATCTGCGTGATCTCAATGAACCGGGCCGGGCCAAAGCCTGGGCTCGTATTGGGATAAAACAATGCCGTGCCAACCATCTGCACAGCCGAGTAGGTTGGTTTAGAGAGGGCCGCCGACAACCCTTGATGCAGACCACCGTTGACGCCCGCCAGGCGATCAATCTGGCGCAGCGTCAGCTAGGCATCGATGCCCTAAAGCTGGAAAATGGTTTATTGCATACCCTGGTGGCCTTTAGCGATTCGGCCATACGCAGCTCAACGTTGGAGGAGCTACTGGACGCCTTTCTGCAAAATTTGCAGAATTTCATCACCGTTCACAGCTCGACGATACAACTGACCCTCAGTGACGGGCAAGAGTTGAACCGGAAAATCACCAAGGGTAACGTCCTGGACCAGCGCATTGGCCTAGAGGTTTTACAGTATCCCCTGCAGTTTATCGGTGGCACTGGTCAGTTACGCTTGAGTTTTTTTAACGACCTGGCCAGCTATTCTCAAGATGCACGCGCCATTATGCAAAAAATTTGTGAGCGCCTATCGCGTTCGGTCGAGTATATACTCGATCGCTTGGATTCCCATCGTCTGGCCTATCACGATGCGCTCACCGGTGTGTACAACCGCATCGCCTTTAGCGAAGATATACAGCGCCTACTGACGCCCGGGAGTGTCAGCACACTGTGCCTAGCCTTTATCGATTTGGATAACTTTAAGTCGGTCAATGACACCCACGGCCATTGGGTCGGGGATGAATATCTGAAGGCCTTTTGCGCGGATTTGACGGCTCGGATCCGCTCAGCAGATCACCTCTATCGTTTGGGCGGGGATGAATTTTTGGTGTGTTTTCAAGACCTCCATCTGGGCGAGACCGAAGCCATTTTATATCGCTTTATCGACACTTTTTTTCAACCCGAGGCATTGCAGAAGATCGGCGTTAACCCTGACCTGGGCTTGGGCTGTTCGGTCGGCCTGGTGGAGTACCACCCCGAGGCAACGCGGCAACTGAGCGAAGAACAACTGATGCAGAAGGTGGACAGCCTGATGTATCAGGCCAAACGCTCGCGCGATCGGTGCATTGCCAGCCAAACCCTATAGAGGCTCGGTCGCCTGTATCGAGGCCAGCGCATGCACGGCGAATTGCCGTGCACCGGGTTCATCTAGATAACCATCGGTTTTTTTGTGGGCGCGTAAAAACTGGTAAATCGAAACCAGCAAGGTTAAGCCTTGCGTCTCGTCGAGTTCGCGGGCATCGGCACTTAGAAGCTGCTGGGCGATCTGGTTGGCGACCATCAAGGCTGCCTCATCTACGACCTCCGCTTGGCGATATTGATAGCCACAGCCGGTGGCTAACCATTCCAGGCTGACATTAACCCGACGCGCGATCAGATCGGCGCGTGACAGGCTTGGTTCAGTCCCATTGAGATATTTACGAATCAAACTCTCGCTCAGGCCCACCTTGCGGGCAAAGGCTGACACCGAACTTTCCGCTACCAGGATCCGCAGCCGCGCCGCAAAGGTTGCACTCGGGTCCGACTTTTCTTCTTTTGACAAATGTGAGTGCAGCGTCATGGATGCAAGCTATCTAGTAGGAGAGAGGCTCATATTATGAACAGTTTTTTAGGCCGCGGTCAACTTGGGGCTTGCTGTCAATCTGCATGAGATGAGCTAAAGCGCTGCGTGGCACAATCAAGAAATCCACGCGGTCATTGCTCTGCTAAACTTAAATATCTTTTAGGAAGCCGCTCATGCCCTTGTCTTTTACCATTGTGCCGGTTCGCTCAGACGCCGGCGATCGCTTAGAGGCGCAGATTGATGCGTTGGGTCTGCCGCCCTTTTCACTCGGACTCTTGGAGGGTGTTGTGCGCAAACTGGCCAGCATTCAACAGACCCAGGACATTGAATTACAGCAGCTGCGACATCTGGTCTTTTGTGCCGACCACGGCGTATATGACCGCTCACATCAATCCAACATCAGTCGGCTGTCGTCTACCGACCAGGTTCAGCGGATATTGACTGGACGGGCGCCAGTGGCCGTCGCATGCCTTCAATATCAGATTGAGCTGTCGGTGATAGATTGTGGTTTAAACGGTGCTGAAATCGACCCTCAGCCGCGGCTTTATAGCCAAAAAATTGCTGCCGGTACCCGAGATATTTCGATGTTGCCGGCCATGACGACGGCACAAATGCATCAGGCGGTCACACTGGGCAGCGAGCATGCGGCGCTTAAGATGGCGGAAGGGGCCCGGGTGTTGTCCTTCGGCGCGTTGGGACAGGGCAACACCACCAGTGCTGCAGCGCTCTGCGTTGCGCTGTTGGACTTGCCACCGGAGGTTGCCGTGACCAACCGAAGTCGCCTCGAGCCGATCTTATTCCGCGATAAGGTCGATGTCCTGACCCAGGCGCTGGCCTTACATCGCCAGGACCTGAGCGATGCTTGGTCCACCGTTCGCCATCTGGGCGGCTTTGAAATAGCCGCGATAATGGGCGCTATGGCGATGACGGCGGAACTGGGTGGGATGTTCTTGGTTGACGGTTTTGCCTGTTCTACAGCCCTGCTGGCCCTGCATCGCCTCTACCCGCAGATCATCGACTATGCCCAATTCAGCCATCAGTCATCCCATATTGCTCAGCACGCCATTATGAAACATTTGGGTCAACGGCCCTTGCTGAGCCTTAATCTGGCCCTGGGTGAGGGCACGGGTTCGGTTTTGGCTTGGCCATTGGTGCTTTCTGCGGTTAACTGCTTAAAGGCGTAAGCGATAGGCTATCCAGACGCTCTGGCCCTGTAGGACGATATCGGGTTACTCATTGATAGACCGAGGGTTCGCCCTCTGGGCGGGTCTTGAAGCGCTTGTGCAGCCACAAATATTGTTCGGGATGTTCACGAATTCGGCGCTCCAACCAGGCGTTAATGGTCCGAGCATCGGCGACCTCATCACCGCTGGGAATGGCCAACGGCGCCTCAATGGTGACCACAAAGCCGCGCCCGTCGGCGCGACGATAGGCGCTGATGGGCAACACCAGGGCATTACCCGCCTGAGCCAGCTTGCTGGTCATGGTAATGGTCGCTGTCGGTACGCCAAAAAACGGCACAAAGACCGAGGCCTTCGGGCCATAGTCTTGGTCCGGTGCATACCAGACCGTGCCCCCCCCTTTAAGTGTGCGCAACAGGCCCTTCATGTCTTTGCGCGCAATGGTACCGGTGCTGTAGCGCTCACGAGCTCGGGTCATAAAGTAATTAAACAGTGGGTTGTCGTCTTTACGATAGACCAAAGAATACTCGAAATGCTCAATAAACAGCGAGCCGGCGATATCGAGCGGACCAAAGTGCCCACCGAGTAAGATCACCCCCCGGCCCGTCGCGCGCGCTTGATCTAGATGTTCCAAGCCATCGAGTTGCAAAGCCATACGCGGTTTGGGTCGACACCAGGCCTGGGCCGTCTCAAAAAAATTTAGGATGTTTGCATAAAACACCTCGCGTACCAGGCGCTGCTGGGCAGGTGCATCGAGTTCAGGAAAACAGAGGCGAATGTTGGTGTGCGCAACCTTGCGTCGACTCGCGACCAAGCGATAGAGCAGCGCCGCCAAGGCGCGGCTGATCACTAGGCGCAGGCCCACCGGCAGCCAAGCCATCAGATATAGTCCAGCGATGCCTAGCCAGGTAGGCCAAAAGGCTGGCGCCCAAAAATCTCGAAACCGGTAGTATTCGGTGACCCGTGAATCCTTTTGGTTCTTTCGCTTAATTGGCCTGTTGCGGGCTTGACGCATGCACTAATAACTCATTAAATACCCTAGGCTTCGCAGTATGCCGTGCGCATCCGGCGACGGCAATTTTAAAGCCTAAGGGCCAATATGAAAAAAGCACTCCCCAAATTTCTGACCCGTCGGGTTGCGGCCCATCTAACCATCGCAACACTGCAGCAATGGCTGATAAAGGTGCAGGGTTGGCAAGATGCGCGCGCGGCGCTGAAGGCCCGAAAGTCGACCCTTAGCGATGACCGTTAACTGAGCACCAAAACGCCGTCAATCTCAATCGCTACGCCCTTGGGCAGCGCAGATACCTGAACGGCGGCGCGAGCCGGGTATGGCTGGGTAAAGTAGGTCGCCATTATTTCATTAACCAGGGCAAAATGACCCAGATCAATCAGAAAGATATTCACCTTCACCAGTTCGTTCATCGAACCGCCCGCCGCTTGGCAAACTGCACTGAGGTTTTTAAACACCTGGTGGATTTGCGCCGCCATCGCGTCGTCGAGCACGGTCATCGAGACGGGGTCGAGCGGAATTTGACCCGACAGATAGACCGTTTGGCCAACTTTGACCGCCTGTGAGTAGGTACCAATGGCGGCCGGGGCCGAGTCAGTATTTATAAATTCTCTAGTCATTTTGGGTCTCCTGTAAAAAAAGCTATTCTTCCGGATATATTTTCATAGACTATCGGTCATTGTATTGGACCCTGCGTGGCCCCATTAACCCGTCTTAATTTGGGCAATGACAATAGACTTACCGCATTTGGGGCTTTGTGCCAGCGTCATGACTGGTTGATTCATACGAAATTTAGAGGTTTACCATGAGCTGGACTGTAAAAGATGCGATCGAACTCTACAACATTAATCGCTGGTCTGAGGGGTATTTTTCGGTAAATGAAGCCGGAGACACCATCGTCAATGTCGCCAACAATATATCTCTAAAAGAGATCGTCTTGGCGGCTCGGAGTAACGGCTTACAGTTACCGCTATTGGTGCGTTTCCCACACATCCTGCATGATCGTGTGGCGCAAATTACCACGGCCTTTGCTAATGCCATTGCCAATGAGCATTATCAGAATGAATATCAGCCGCTCTACCCGATCAAGGTCAACCAGCAACGTCGCGTAGTCGAAGAGATCATCAACGGCCAACGCCTGGCGGGCACCTCACAGATTGGTCTGGAAGCCGGGAGCAAACCGGAACTGATGGCAGTGCTGGCCGAGGCCTCTAAGGGCCCGACCACCATTGTCTGCAACGGCTATAAAGATGAGGAATATATTCGTCTCGCCCTATCGGCCGAAAAACTCGGCCATCATGTCTATCTGGTAGTGGAAAAATCGTCGGAAGTGGACTGGATCCTCGACATTTCCGAGGAGATGAAGGTCCTGCCAAGGATGGGTGTGCGCGCACGCCTGGCCAGTACCGGCAAGGGTAAGTGGCAGAACACCGGGGGTGAGAAGTCGAAGTTTGGCCTCACCGCCTCGGAAATCATTGCGGTCACCGAACGATTGCGGGCGGCCAACAAACTCGGCTGTTTTCAACTGCTGCATTTCCACCTCGGCTCTCAGATTGCCAATATTCGCGATATCCAGATTGCCTTGCGCGAATGTTCACGCTTCTATGTTGAATTGCGCCATTTGGACGTGCCGATTGGCATTGTCGATGTCGGCGGTGGCCTAGGTGTTGACTACGAGGGCACCCGCTCGCGCGAGTCGTGCTCGATGAACTATTCCACTCAAGAATACGCCAACAATGTGGTCTATGCCTTTCGCCAGGCCTGTGAAGTGGCTGAGCTGCCCCATCCAAAGATTTTTAGCGAATCCGGTCGTGCCGTCACCGCACACCATGCGGTGCTGATTGCCGATGTCGCCGAAGAAGAGACGCCGGATGTCACCGTGCCCGACAAACCCTTGGACGATGCCCCTAATATCCTCAAGGAACTGTGGTATTGCTACCAATGCACCCTGGTCCACGAGCGCCCCTATGCCGAGCTCTATCACGATGCCTGTTCGTTTCTCAACGACGTCCACGATGCTTATAACAATGCCACTTTAACGTTAGTCCAACGCGCCCACGCCGAAGAGATTACCCGTTCGATCAACAACATTATCCGCTTGCAACTCAACCCGGCAAAACGGGCCCATCGGGATATGGTCGACGACTTAAATGAGAAGATGGCGACCAAGCTGTTCGTTAACTTCTCGATGTTCCAGTCCTTACCGGACGTGTGGGGGATCGATCAGATCTTTCCCATCCTGCCCTTAACCGGCCTGGATCGAGAACCGTCTGTGCGCGGCATCGTGCAGGATATTACCTGCGATTCCGATGGCAAGATCGACTTTTATGTCGATGGCGAAGGGGTCGAGTCGACTCTGCCGCTACCCAATTGGCAACCCGATGAGCGGCCCTGGTTGGGATTCTTTATGGTGGGTGCTTACCAGGAAATTCTCGGCGATCTGCACAATCTGTTCGGCGATACCAACAGTCTTGATGCCGTTTTTGCGGAAAATGGCGAGCTACTGCTGCAAAATACCCGCAAAGGCGATTCCATTGAGCAGGTGCTGAATTCGGTTGGCTACAGTCGGGAAATGATGGTCAGTGCCTACCAGTCCCAACTGCAGGCGAGCACCATGAGTTTAACCGAACAGCAACACTTCGTTGATCAGTACCGCAAAGGGCTGAATCAGGTGACCTACCTCGAGCCGCGTCAAAAGGCAGCGCAGTAGCCTTAATGGGGTGGTCCCGACGGGACCATCCCGAACAGGCTGTGCCTAAGCCCGACGGCCTAGGTACCTGGCATCACTCTTTACTGTTACTCAGCAAGTCGTTTAGTACCACTCGCGGCACGCCCAGTGCACGTAACACGCTGCCCACAACCGCCTTAATCGAGGCTTCCAGATTGAATTTTGCACCCTGCTCGGTGACATCGAAGACCGGTTGATGGGCATCGATCAGGGCAATGCGATCGGACCCCAGCTTGGTTTTCATGAAATCCACGCTGGGCTGAACATTTTCGATATAAAACTGAAAACGTTTGTGCAGCGATTCGTTGTCGTCATCTTCACGCCCACGAGCCTGGGCTCGGGCCATCATTTCCTGGCGACTGATGCTTAAATGCAACACCTTCAAGACCGGAATATTCATCGAGTTCAAGAACGCCAACAGGTGTTCAGCGGCACGCTCAGTACGCGGGTAGCCGTCCAATATAAAGGACTCTTCTCGAGTCGAGCGAGCCTGCTCGATATGGGCCGCGACAAAATTCTCCGTCCAACGGTTAGGCACCAGTAAACCGTTCATGGTACAGAACTCTAACCATTGTAACTGGGAGGTAAAGCGGTCCATGTCGGGCTTGGCGAAGTACTTCTCGAGCGCCGCCTGGTAAGACAAGACCTTCTTGGTCAGGCTGGCGGTGCTGTCGACACAGTCAAAGATATTGGTCTTGTCGCTCAGGTCGTATTTGGTCGCCAACAATTCGGCAAAGGACGGATCTTCCTTGGCACCTCGAAAGGTACTGCGGAGAATTTCACCCATCGACAGGTGGGCTTCCGGGCGAATCGATAGGGTACGACACAAGGCACTGGCAACCTCGCCCTTACCGCAACTGGACGGTCCGGTCAGGATGATAACGCCAGGCTCGCGCACTCGAACCTTGTCGACATGCACCAAAGACGTCATTTGACTCTGCATTTCCATATTCCCCTCATTATCGAGCTATTGGCCACCCCATCGGGCAGTCTCTTTTGATGGCGCTGAACCGCCTTGGGCAAAACAGGCGCGATCTTCGCGATCTTTTAGTCCAAGTGCAAGCCTGATTCGCATTGCCGACGAAATTTAGCACAAGGCGGATAACAAGCCCAAAGCAGAGTATTGATAAGCCAAGACGAAATAAATAGTGGCCCATAAAAAAGGAGCCCCGGGGCTCCTTGATTTATTAATCTATACCGCTCAATTAACCGAATCTTTGAGCGCTTTACCCGCTTTGAAAGCGACGGTGTTGCTGGCAGGAATCTCGATCTCTTGCCCGGTCTGAGGATTTTTACCCTTACGTTTGGCACGTGAACGCGCTTCAAACGTGCCAAAACCCACTAGGGTTACGGATTCTTTCCTAGCAACAGTCTGGGTAATTTGATCCAGTAAAACGTTTAACACCTCACCGGCTTTATCTTTGGTTAGGTCTGCACGCTCGGCAATCACCGCTGCTAAATCAGGTTTTCTCATAGCCACTTCCTTTATTTCGTTTTTGTTATTAATCGTTTACCAACCAACTGCCCGTCCTCAAAGTAGTAGTGGCGGTACGGCTCGATTTTAAGATGACTCTAGACTACCCATCTTAGGGGGGTATTGCCAAGCCTTTGACAGCAAAAACCTGTCCATTTGACCTTAAATCGTCTCATTTTGACTCTAAATAGCGGTTGAATACCGATTTGCGGTGGTGGCGGGACCCTCTGCCGAGGTAAACTGCGACCCCCACCGTCGATAAATAGAAGCCGTGATAGACCCTGCGTTCGATACCAATTTTGACCCTGATACGTGCAATTATGATTGGCAAGGTCTTGCGACGGTGGAATCTAACCTGCCGAATGAACTCCGCTATTGGCTAACCTTGCCCACCAGCCTGACTCAGGCTCTGAAGCGGCGCGCTGATGACTTTTCAGTCGAGGTGCTCGAGCAACGTCAGATCAACCTGGCACTGCCGATCGATGGCTTTCACGATCAACAGGCGCCTTGCCCGATGTTTTCTCGCAAGGTGCTATTAAAGCAGGGGGATACGCCGTGGGTCGCAGCGCACACCCTGATTCCCTTGAGCAGTCTGGCAGGCGGGCTGAATCAGTTAACTCAGTTGGCCAACAAACCCTTGGGTGAGCTGCTCTTTGCCACCCCGGGTATGCGCAAGGATCATCTCCAGGTCTGCACTACGGGTCTGGGTTGGGGCCGCCGGGCGCGTTACCACTTGCATCACCAACCGTTATTGGTGAGTGAATTTTTTTTACCAGAATTGATACTCTATGAACACAAACGTCTTACATTACTACATCAAACTCACTCGACTTGACCGACCCATCGGCATTTACCTGCTGCTCTGGCCGACTCTAAGCGCGCTCTGGCTGGCCGCAGAAGGCTTTCCGGGTCTGCCCGTGGTGCTGATCTTCACCCTAGGAGTGGTGCTGATGCGCTCCGCCGGCTGCGTAATCAATGACTTGGCCGATCGTAAAATCGATGGCCAAGTTAAGCGCACCGTCGCGCGCCCCTTGGTCTCCGGACTGGTGGCCCCAGGGGCCGCCCTGTGGCTGTTTTTCGGCTTACTGGTGCTGTCCTTTGGCCTGGTACTCTTTACCAATGCGCGTACCGTTGGCATGTCGGTCGTGGCACTGCTACTCGCATCGACCTACCCCTTTATGAAGCGCCACACCTATCTGCCCCAGGTTGTCCTAGGGGCGGCCTTTGCCTGGGCCATTCCGATGGCCTATACCGCCTTAGCGGTGCCGCTGTCCGATGTCGCCTGGCTGCTGTTCAGCGCCACAGTTTTGTGGACCGTCGCCTACGACACCCTCTATGCCATGGTTGACCGCGACGACGATCTGAAGATTGGCATGCGTTCCACCGCGATCCTATTTGGCGATGCCGATCGCCTTATGGTTGGACTGATTCAGGCTCTAACCTGGGTTACCTGGTTGATTATTGGCTTTAAGGCCAATTTGGGACTCTTTTGGTGGATTGGCTTGACGATCAGCGCGGGGCTATTTGGCTACCAACAGTGGTTAATACGTACTCGCGAGCGCAGTGCCTGCTTTGCTGCCTTTTTGAACAACCACTGGATCGGCATGGTATTATTTGTCGGGTTGGCGCTAAATTACCTAGTCGATATTTGACAACAATAGGTCGGGTGTCACATTTATGTCATCAAAGCTTCGTTAAATGTTCAAATTACCACTCAACAAAGCAAACGAGGCAAGCTGTATGTCGACCCGAACGATCCTAATTGTTGATGATGAGGCCGCCATTCGAGAGGTGCTGGTCACCGCCCTTGAAATGGCCGGCTACCGTACGATCGAAGCGGCCAATGCCCAAGACGCGCACAGTCTGGTCGTCGACCAGAAACCCGATCTGATTTTACTTGACTGGATGATGCCTCAGGTCAGCGGTGTCGAACTGGCTCGACGCCTCAAGCGTGACCCCTTGACCGCTGAGATTCCCATTATTATGCTCACCGCCAAGGGCGAAGAAGACCACAAGATCTCTGGCCTGGAAGCCGGTGCGGACGATTACATCACCAAACCCTTCTCCCCGCGTGAGCTGGTGGCGCGGTTAAAAGCGGTACTGCGGCGCTCGACGCCAGCGGGCATCGAGGCGCCCATTGAGGTCAATGGCCTCAAACTGGACCCCAACTCTCATCGGGTTACCACCTTGGATGCTGAGCTGACCATGGGGCCAACCGAGTTCCGTCTATTGCAGTATTTTATGAGTCATGCCGAGCGTGCCTATACCCGCGGGCAACTGCTCGACCAGGTCTGGGGCGGCAATGTGTATGTCGATGAACGCACGGTAGATGTGCATATTCGCCGTTTGCGCAAAGCCTTAGGTGACGAACACAAACTATTAATCCAAACTGTGCGCGGAACCGGTTACCGGTTTTCAACCAAGGTGAATGAAACGGACAATACATGATTCGAGATTTACGACGCAGCCATTACCGCCAACTCACCCTATCTCTGCTCGGGGCCGCCATAGTGGGGGCTTTTTTTGGCTACCCGTGGGTCTTTCTCGCCGTCTCAGCGATCGGCTATCTGATCTGGATCTCCTATCAACAGCACCGCTTGATCGCCTGGCTCATCTCCGGGGCGCGCAAAACACCACCAGAAGCCGTTGGTCTATGGGGGGTTATTTTTGACCATCTATACCGGGTGCAGCGCGATCATCGCAAGCAAGTCGGTAATTATCGCGAGGTGGTGCAGCGGATGCGCTCTTCGACCGAGGCGCTGGCCGACGGCATCATGCTGTTGGATGACAATGGCCATATTCAATGGTGGAACAGCGCCGCCCGGGATCTGTTAAACCTGCGTAAGGAAGACAGCGGCCAAATGCTGATCAACCTGCTGCGGGAACCGAAATTCATCAAGTTCTACCGCAAGAATTTGCATCGCGAACCGATTACACTAGATAATCCCGCCCGCCTAAATTGTCATATCCAGGTCATGATGACAGTCTTTGGTAAAGGCGAGCGCTTGATAGTGCTGCGCGATGTCACGCGTTTGCAGCAACTGGAATTGATGCGCCAGGACTTTGTCGCCAATGCGTCCCATGAGCTCAAAACACCGCTAACGGTCTTTAAGGGACACTTAGAAAATATCCTCAGCTTTGCCGACAACCTGAGTCCGCCGGTCACCAAGGCCCTGCGCAGCATGAGTAAGCAAACCCAACGGATGAATAACCTGGTCACCGATCTACTGATGTTGACCCGGCTCGATGCCGCCACCAGCAGCACCGAGGGCCAGGCCATCGACGTGGCGGCCATGCTGGCGCAGATCCAGAGCGATGCCCTGGAGCTGTCTGGGGAAAATGCCCACCTGATTAGCGTTGACTGCCAGTCGACTTGCCAACTCCTCGGCAGCCCCGGGGAAATACGCTCCGCGCTCAATAATCTGGTGTTTAATGCGGTCCACTACAGTCCCGCTGGCAGCCAGATCGACATCTGCTGGAAAAAGACAGCCAGGGGCGCTGTGTTGAGTGTGGCGGACCAGGGGCGAGGCATTGAGCAACATCACATTCCCCGCCTAACCGAGCGTTTCTATCGTGTCGACAGCGGTCGTTCGAGCGACACCGGGGGCACCGGTTTGGGCTTGGCGATCGTCAAACACGCCCTACAACATCACGATGCCCGACTCGATATCAGCAGCCGAAGCAACCGCGGCTCAGTGTTCAGCTGTATCTTTCCTGAAGAACGGCTGATCGACCCCACGGCAGAGGAACCGGATGACAGCGTTGCACCGGACGCTAACGAGGCAGAGATCTCGACTGGGGACCACAGCGTGGCATTGCTCGATCCAACCCAGGCCAGCTAAACAAGCTATGTTAGGTCAGTGAGCTGGCTCGCGCCGTGTCATCAGGTCTTGGCGTAGGGCTTAGCAACCAACTGCCAACGCTGCGGATCGGGCAGCACCTCAAGCAGTTCCACGTGCCGATAGCGCAAATCCTTTGCCACCAAGTCTCGTAAAGCCTGCTTAATCCCCGGCGGCGTATTGATTGATGTATAGATCTGGCTGATGGCACTTTCTGGCAGGTGGATGTCCGCCGGATTGCCATAGGCCACGCGCCATTCATCGCGACCTTGGTTTTCAGCATGGTCGCAAAAGAAACCCGGCAGGGGATTATCGGCGTTGACCGTAAAGCGGTGCTCAGCGCCATAGCCAACCTTACGCAGCAGCACTGGCGTGCCAGGGGTCGGCGAAAACATCGCATTGGTACTATTCAGTGCCAAACAAATACCCGATTGATCGGCCGCTAGGCTTGACCATCCGAAATGACTCAAGGCGCTGCTAAACAGCCGCAAGTAACCAATTTTTTCCAGTCTGCGTCTGCTGTAGGCCAAGTCGGTCGGTTTACGGTTGGCTAGGGCCCGTGCCTGGATAGTGTCGGCTAACCGATCGCCCTGGGCTTGGAAGGCTTCTAACGAGAGGATCTGACGAACATTGTCGGGCAGTTGGAGGTATTCCCGGACCATTTCGGCCTGGAACTCCTCGACGCTGACCGCCTGAGTGCGGTGGTCTTGCCATTGGTCGAGATCGATATAGGGCGCGAGCACACTCAGATCGACTTGCAGAGGCAAGAGCGCATTCTTCAGCACCCCCAACAGGGATACATCGCCATACAGGAACAACACCGTCTGGTCAGTTGACTTCACACCTAACATCGCTACAACCTAGGTTATTAGTTGGAAAACAGGGCTCAGTTCAACCCACCAAACAGATTAGCTGAGCCAACTGTTCATTACCCGCCTTGAGCAAGAATTCTGCCGCAAACGCCCGACGCTTTGTAAGAGATCACCTACAAATACTGTGCGCATAACGGAGTTTCTTATACACCACGGCTTATAGTAGCGCCAAAAGCCTTTAAAATGAAGGGATCGCCCGCACGCACTATTTGGCCCATTCCAGGCCGCATCCTGAGCGGCCTCAAACTGCCCTATACTGGTCCCAGTTCAGGACGAACCGAGTAATAGAGCGCCACCGGAGGGCAGATGGGCATGAGGCCGATCGGGATAACGCGAGCACGTGAAACGCGCTAAAGCCTAGGACGGGCTGGAACGGACTCCCATGGATCACCACAGAACGAGGAAGCGCTAGGACGGCGGCATGCCATTGGATGGTCGGATTGGCAGGATGCTGATCGGCATTAGAGCCCGGATTGAGTGATCAGAAAGGGCCAAGGACGGCACCGTACCGGCGCAGCTGCAAAGGCTGTGCCGGTGTTCAGGATGAACACGACCCTTCACGGATGAAGCGGCAACGGTACTGGATGTACGGCAATTCGCAGGATGCGGGCCGACCACAACGGGTTCGTGGATGAACAACCAAGGCTTACGACGCCAGGGGAAAGCTTGCTTTCCCCTTTTTATATCGCCCGCAATGCCATCTGCACCGTGGCCACCCTGCTCGGCTCATCCCTTGCGGCTGCGCCGCTCCGCCAACAAACCCAATAACAAGAAGGCAGCGACCACCAGCATCCCCAACCAAAGACTGCCGGCCGTCAGAATGACTCGCCGCACCAGTGGGATCAAATAGAGAATCGCCGCGCCATAAGCGAGTACACACAGCGCGACGAATATCAGGGTGCGCACGATAAAGTGCGCACCGCGCACCAGCACCCAAACCGCACGATTCAGCCGCGCACCGAAGATGGCCATCAGGGTCAGCACCAAGGTTGAAGCGATAAAAGTTAGATGGGGCACAAACCAACTGGAAAGTTCCGTTAGCATTAGGGTAATTAGGTCCATGGATTCGCTCGAGTGGGGTGGCAGGATTAAAAGGGGCGATCTGGCAGCCAGTGCGCAGCGGCCGATTCGCGAGCAAAGTGTAACCCGCCTAGCCCAAAACGCAAAAACCCCCGCGCCTTATGGGCTACGAGGGTTTATTACTTTGGTGCTGGCGCCGAGGGTATAACTCCAAACCTACTGATGACAAGTCGGGCCTCTTGGGCGCCTACCGAGGTCATGCAGAAGCCACTGGCCTCTATCAACCGAGGTTTGAGGTAGAAAAACACCACTGCAAGTGCAATTTCCCTTTCATTGGCAACTCAAGCCACCTCGCAACGGGGTACCGTTTGAGGTGCTTTATAGCCGATTTATAACCCCTTCAGCACATCTGCCGTTAGGCTTTACTTGACTCTGAATCTGCTACCGCAGCAGCCCAGATAATCACGCCAAATCCAATCTTGTTCACAAAGTCGGCTAAATTGTAAACGACATTGAGTGTTACCGGGTCAGCACCGCCGCCCATGTAGCCAACAAAATATCCGATCGGATAGATAGACCAACCCACCGTTACGCATAAAAGCATCCACTTATAAGCTTTCTGTACGTGAACATTTGAAAGTCCCGCGTTGATCTGACTCGCTTCGCCCTTGAAGATTTCCCAAACGATGAATCCCCATCCCAACATTGATGGGAAAAATGCTACCGTTGGATTCATCATGCCAGTTTCACCAAGGAAACCAAAGCCAAGCATGGCAATTGAACCGAGCAGTAAGCGCCAGAAAACACCGGAGGGTACCTTGGCGACGGCAGACAGAATCAAGTAGAACTCGATCATCAACAATGGCACCGTGAGTAACCAGTCAATGTAACGGAACTCCGTTGGCGATGTTCCAGTTTGTACCCAGACATCGCGCATGTAGAAGTAGTGAACCGCAGCAATCAGCGTGACTAAGCCTGAAACTGTTAACGACGTCTTCCATTTCCCAGCAACACGATCGCGCTCTACAAAGAAAAAAGCTGTAGCAGCAACCAGCGCCATTGATATCAGCCAGAACGACATGCCGACGGCATCTCCGGACGATAAGTTATCGCTCATATTGTAACCCCACCAAATTTTTAAGATTTATTATTTTTGCCGAATTACTGATCTAGCGGCGACCCGACAGGTTAGGTTGGACCACTGGTCAGAATGCAGTGGACTTTTCCATCTTACGTGAAATTGATCATTTTTAAAGCAATTTCAGCACTTCTGTTGTCAAATTGAATCACGAATCAAACCGGTTGTCCGCAATGGCAGACGCTCATGGCGGTGTTGGGAGGGATGCTGTGGCGCACCTGGATGCAGTAACAGGGCTTATGGAGACGGTCAATGAAACCATCCCCCAAAACGCAAAAACCCCCGCGCCTTAAGGGCTACGGGGGTTTCTTTGTTTGGTGCCGACACCAAGAGTCGAACTCGGGACCTACTGATTACAAGTCAGTTGCTCTACCAGCTGAGCTATGTCGGCTAACGGTTGCGAACTATATAGATGGATCTAAAAAAGGTCAACAAGCGATTGATTCATAAGTAGTTTTTTTATTAATTGACCCGTCCTAATATATGTTGACGGTTTTTATTGAGCCAACTGAGCATCTCAGTTGGCTTTTTCATGCACGCTTGCTGGGGTTAGCATCCCCAAACTGCTGTGCGGTCGTTTGTGATTATACGCATCGATTGACTCTTTCACGACCTGCTCCAGCTCCTCTTTGTCTTTGTATTGATGGATTAAGAACTCGTTTTTTAGAATGCCGTTAATCCTCTCTGCCAACGCATTCTGGTAACAATCGTAGCCTGTGGTCATTGAAGGCGTGATACCTTGTGACGCCAAGCGTGATTGATATAGCTCAGAACAGTATTGTAGTCCTCGGTCCGAATGATGAATGGCCCGTTCTCTGCTCTGTCGTTCGATAAGCATTTGGTCTAATGCCTTTACCACGGATTTCGCTGACAGATCATCACTGACGTGATGACCTACAATCTTTCGAGAATACGCATCGGTCACCAACGAGAGGTAATGCACTCCCTCTCGACTTTCCAAGTACGTGATATCGCTCACATAGGCCTGCTCTGGTCGGTCAATGGCCATTCCCTGGTATAGGTTTGGGTATTTTCGCATCCAATGCTTACTGTGCGTGGTTTTACGGTACTGACGTGCCGGCATGATTAAGAGACGATGCTGCCTTAATAGCGTAAACAAACCATCCCGCCCCAGTTTAATCTGTTGCCGTTGGAGCTCTGGCTGCAAAAGGTGGTAGAGCTTCCGGCCACCTAAGCGCGGCAAGTCACGACGTATCGTATATACCCAGTCCAGTACGGGTGATAGCGCCGTTGATTTTTGGCGTTTTCGAGCAAGCTCTTGATACATGGCTTGTCGAGAAATACCTATCAAACGACAGCTTCGAGCCAGTGTCATTCGTCCTCTTGCTTGAGCTTCTCGGGCAACAACTCTAAGAACTTTTTTCGGAAAGAGGTCCCCTTAATCTGGTCGACTCGCTTGATCGTTTCATCCATCAGGTAAATGTAATCTTCTTTGTCTTCGAGGGCTTTCTCGAGCCGTTTAATTTTTTGTTCTGGGGTTTCTTTATTCATGAGGGGTTTTACACGTTGAGAGGTCCAGTCCAAGGTACCATGCTTACGAAGCCACACCAAAACGGTTGATCGGCCTTGAATGCCGTAGCGCTTTTGAGCCTGTTTGTAGGTGAGTTCGCCTTTTTCAACTTGGTCGACCACTGACAATTTAAAGGCCAGGGTGTAATCACGCTGAGTGCGCTTTCGGCCTGTGTTAGAACAGGATTCCATAAATAAGTCTCCAAGGTGTCAACTTATTTCAGGACGGGTCAAATTGGGCAAAAAAAGCGCTCGAGAGCGCCCTAATCCAGTTTCTTCAGTTGTTCGGTGATCTTATCCAGCTTCTTATGGCGCACATCCTTGCCCTTGACCAGATAGATTACCGACTCGGCGACATTGCGCGCATGGTCGCCGATACGCTCTAAAGAGCGCAAGGCCCACATCACGTTCAAGGCTCGGGAGATGG
This sequence comes from Reinekea forsetii, assembly GCF_002795845.1. Taxonomy (GTDB): domain Bacteria; phylum Pseudomonadota; class Gammaproteobacteria; order Pseudomonadales; family Natronospirillaceae; genus Reinekea; species Reinekea forsetii. The sequence goes on along the minus strand of NZ_CP011797.1, from coordinate 382,165 downwards.
TGCGCGGGTCTTCCATCATCTTGGTTACCAGGGTCCGAATCGCGGTGCCGTATTCCAGATCGACGGCCTCATCCTGATGCATCACCGACAAGGCGGCGTCGGCATCCAGGCGAGCAAAGGCATCAAGCGACATATGCACCATCTGGCGGACCTTTTCGCCGATATGGCGCAATTCCACAAAGCCCTGCGGGCCTGAGCCGGAATCGGACAGCTCGATCGCCTGCTTGGCGATCTTGGCCGCCTCATCGCCCATGCGCTCCAGGTCGTTCACTGTCTTGGTCACGGAAATGATAAAGCGCAGATCCGATGCGGCCGGATTCCGCTTGGCCAATATATGGGTGGTCTCCTTGTCGATCATCAATTCCATCTTATTGACGTCCTTGTCCATCTTGATCGCTTTGGCGGCCAAGTCGGTATCGACGCTCATTAAGGAGCGAAAGGCGACATCTATCTGCTGTTCAACCAGCCCGCCCATTTCCATCAGGTGCTTACGCGCGCCTTCCAGCTCGGCATTGAATTGCGCCGAGGTGTGTCGATCAAAGGTTAATTTTTCCATATTTATATCCTCTTAGCCGAATCGCCCGGTGATGTAATCTTCCGTCAAACGATGGTCGGGCGCGGTGAAAATTTTGTCCGTGGTGCCCACTTCGATCAGGCGGCCTAGGTGGAAATAGGCGGTGCGTTGCGATACCCGCGCGGCCTGCTGCATGCTGTGGGTGACGATGGCGATGGTATAGTTGTTCGACAACTCATCGATCAGTTCTTCGATCCGTGCGGTCGCAATAGGATCCAATGCCGAGCAGGGCTCATCCATCAGGATCACTTCCGGCGATACTGCGATGGTTCGGGCAATACAGAGCCGCTGCTGCTGGCCACCAGATAAGCCGGTCGCCGGCTGATCCAAGCGATCCTTGACCTCATCCCAAATACTGGCCTTGCGTAAGGCGGTTTCGACCAACTCGTCCATCTCCGCGCGACGCGACACCAGGCCGTGGATGCGCGGACCGTAGGCGACATTGTCATAGATCGACTTAGGAAAGGGATTCGGTTTCTGGAAGACGATGCCCACCCGTGCGCGCAGGCTGACGACATCCATACCCTTGTTATAGATGTTTTCCCCATCGAGCAAAATATCACCCTGCACCTTGCAGGTATCGATGGTGTCGTTCATCCGGTTCAGGGTGCGCAAGAAGGTCGACTTGCCGCAACCGGATGGGCCAATCATAGCCAATACTTCATTCTTGCCGATATCCAGATCGACGCCAAAGATCGCCTGCTTGTCGGCATAGAAGACATCGACATTGCGCGTTGAAATGCGGGTGTCTTGTTGCGCCAGCAAGGGCTCGCCGACGGTCGACTTCCAGCCTTCGAAGGTCTGCTCTATTGAACTCATCTTATTCTTGACCACGTGAAAACCTCTCCATCTAATACATACGGGCTGGCACTACCAGCGCTGTTCAAATTTTTTGCGTAGAAACACGGCGATCAGATTCATGATGGCCAAGAAACCCAGCAACACCATGATGGCACCGGAGGTTTTTGCCACAAAGGCACGCTCCGGTAGATCCGACCAGAGGTAGACCTGAACCGGTAACACGGTCGACGGATCAAGTGGTGTGCCGGGCACATCGGCTATAAAGGCAATCATCCCGATCATCAACAACGGCGCGGTCTCACCCAAGGCCTGTGCCATACCAATAATGGTACCGGTGAGCATCCCAGGCATGGCCAGGGGTAGCACATGGTGCAGAACCGTCTGCATCTTCGAAGCCCCCAGGCCAAGCGCGGCTTCGCGGATCGATGGCGGCACTGCCTTGATCGACGAGCGCGACGAAATAATAATGGTCGGCAGAGTCATCAGGGTCAGCACCAATCCCCCCACCAGCGGCGCCGAGCGCGGCAGATGAAAGAGATTGATAAACACCGCCAAGCCCAAGAGGCCAAAGACGATCGATGGCACGGCGGCCAGGTTATTGATATTGACTTCAATAATTTCCGTGTAACGATTCTTAGGGGCAAACTCCTCCAGATAGATGGCCGCCGAAATCCCAATCGGAAAGGACAGGCTCAGGGTGACCAGGAGGGTAAAGAAGGAGCCGATCATCGCACCGCGAATACCCGCCTGTTCCGGTTCGCGCGAATCGCCGTTGGTGAAGAAGGTGGTGTTAAAGCTCTGTTTCATTTCGCCGCTGGCAACCAATTGGTCGACCAGACCGATCTGGAAGTCATTAAAGCGGCGCTCAATCTCTGGCACACTGGGGTCCACCTGGCCCTTCATATAGGCATCGACCTCATCGTCGGCCATCAGCCAGACGTCCTCGGTGGTGCCCAACAGAGCGGGATTGGCCAGCAAACGATCCTTTAGAGTGTAGATTGCGATGCTGCTCGCCAAACCGTTCAATTGGCGCGATTGCTTGCGCCCGGACACCTCGGGGAAACGAGTCTTTAAGGCTTTTTTGACCAATTGACTCCAATCGGCCAAGCGCACCTGGTCCTCATCGTTGAGATCGCTAAGGCCCAAAAGCTCGGCATCGTAATGGATCGTCAATTTAATTTCGGAACTGAAGAAGGTTGAAAAGCCAGCGGTAAAGATGGTGCCTAAGAGCACCGCCAAGAAGGTCAGGCCAATCACAATAGAGGCCATACCAAAAAACCGAAAGCGTTTTTCCTTGCCATAGCGTTTCGATAATTGCGCGGCCATGCGTTCCTGCTTGACCAGCGCCAGTCGTTCGATGGCGTTCAGAGTTTGATCAGTCATATTGCTCCCGGAATCTCTTAACAACGGCCAAGGCGACGATGTTTAACATAAGGGTGGTAATAAATAGCATCAGGCCCAAGGCAAAGGCCGACAGCGTTTTGGGGCTGTCGAACTCCTGATCACCGACCAGCAGGGTTGCGATTTGCACGGTGACCGTGGTGACCGCTTCCAAGGGGTTACCGGTTAGATTCGCCGCCAGACCCGCGGCCATAACCACGATCATGGTTTCACCAATCGCCCGTGAGGCGGCCAACAAAACGCCGCTAACGATACCGGGCAAGGCTGCGGGGAAGACTACCAGTTTGATGGTTTCGCTGCGCGTCGCGCCCAAACCGTAGGAGCCGTCACGCATCGAGTTGGGCACGGCATTGATCACGTCATCGGCGAGCGAGGAGACAAAAGGAATAATCATGATGCCCATTACTAGGCCTGCGGCCAAGGCGCTTTCCGAGGACACCGGATCTGCACCGAGGTTTTCAAAAAAGGTCTTTAATTGCGGTGCCATGGTCAGGGCCGCGAAGAAGCCGTAAACCACAGTCGGGATACCCGCCAACACCTCGAGCAGGGGCTTGACGATAGAGCGCATCTTCGGACTGGCGTATTCCACCAGGTACACCGCCGTCATCAAGCCGATGGGCACGGCCACAATTAATGCGATGCTAGCGATCAACAGCGTGCCGGCAAACAATGGAACCGCACCGAAGGCGCCGGATGAACCAGCCACTTCGGCATTTAAAGCCATCTGCGGGCTCCATTTGGTGCCAAAGACAAAGTCAGTAATCGGCACGGTCTGGAAAAAGCGAATGGATTCGAACATAACCGAGAACAGGATACCGACGGTCGTCAGGATCGCGATCATGGAACTCATTAACAGTAAAAGTCTCAGCACCCCTTCAAACTGGTTGCGCGCCTTCTGCTCGGGGCGGATTAGGCGCCAGCCAACTAAGCCGCCAAGGACGGTTAAGGACAACACCAACACGGTCTTACCGATCTGGCTTTGACTGCGCAGCAGTTCTAAGCGATCAATGGCAGCAAAATACGACGGATCGGACGCGCTGGACATAGCACCCAGTTGTAGATTGCTGATTTCCATCCACACCAGGCCCAGCTCCGACTGAGATAGACTATTAATGTGGTCTGGCATGCCGGCAATAACCATATTCTGGATAACCGTATTTTCAAAGGCCAGCCAAGCACACAGCAGCAATAACCCGGGCACACCGGCCCAAACAGCTGCCATTAACCCATAATAGTTGGGCAGCGAATGTAGGTTTCTAACGCCGCCTACGGCTTGTGCGAGGATTTCTGATCGTTTGCGGCCAAATAGATAAACCACCAAAACAATTAGTATAAGTATCAAAAATAATGACGACGACGCCATATTGACTCCCAAATACTGACATCACAACCGGGGTTGCGCTGGCCAAGGTGCGGATTACCCGCACACCATGGAGCCGCGTGGGGTAACAAAAAAAACCTCTTAATTCGAAGAGGTTCGGAATAAGGTTCAGGTGCAAGTACGCAAAAAAAGAGCCACAAGAATTGTGGCTCTTTTTAGTGTACCAAAGCACGCTTTACATTTTCATAACTTTTTGGGCTTTGACTGCTGCGCGCATCTCGGTCAGCTCTACTCCGCCGAGTGGTATCAGACCTTTTTCGGCCAAGTAACCGTCATCGCTTTGGGCCGCTGGGCTCAGAAACGTTTCAACATATTCCATAATACCCGGCACGACACCGATGTGCTGCTTCTTAACAAAGAAGTGCAGTGGTCGAGATACTGGATAAGAACCATCGGCAATGGATTCAAAGCTGATATCAACACCATTAAAAGCAGCACCTTGCAACTTATCGCTGTTCTGGTCAAGGAATGAGAAGCCGAAGATACCGAAGGCATCCGGATCTGCATCCAATTTTTGTACGATCAGATTGTCGTTCTCGCCGGCTTCAACGAAAGCACCGTCTTCACGCATGGAATCACATATCTCGCCGTATCGGTTCTTATCGGTACTCTTCAACGCCTTGATCCAGTCGGTCTTGGCACAACCTTTTTGCATCACCAACTCAACAAAGGCAGCACGGGTGCCGGAGGTTGGCGGCGGCCCGAGCACGCGGATAGCAATATTCGGCAGCGCAGGATTCACGTCTTGCCAGGTCTGGTACGGATTTTCTATGAGTTCACCGGCTTGCGGTCCGGGCACATGGGCAGCTAACGCCAAGAAGAGCTCTTCTTGGCTAACGTCAATTTTTTGACCTTTTTTGCTGTTCGCAAAAGCAATTCCGTCATAGCCGATCTTCACTTCGATGATATCAATGCCCTTTTCGGCACAGGCATCGAACTGAGACTGCTTTATATAGCTAGAGGAGTTGGTAATGTCCGGGGTGTTTTCACCGATACCCTCGCAGAGCAATTTCAAGCCACCACCTGAACCGGTCGACTCGATAGTAGGGGTCGCAAAATTAGTGCCTCGACCGAAACGCTCCGCCACTACCGTTGCAAAGGGGTAAACCGTAGAGGAACCCACGATGCTGATCTGATCTCGCGCCATCACAGGCAGGGCTGTTAATGCAGTGGTTGTAACCAATATCGCAGCTAATATAGTCTTTTTCACAGGATTCTCTCCGTTAATTACTAGGGCTGAGCCTTCAACTCGGAAAGCATGTTAGTCGGCCAATGTGATAATCATATGAATTAAATATGACAATTGGATGACAGCCAGACTATTAAATTATTTTCAGCGTTTCGGCTTGTCCCAGGCCCGGTCCTTAGGCACCATAGAGATCTGTTTCAGCCCTCGGACGCAGAGGACTTAAGCCAACAATAAAAACCCTAATCAACCCGGAAGACGGCGTACCATGAAGAAGCTCGACGAATCAAACCCCGAACCGCGCGGCGAACTGCAGCTGCGTATTTTGGCCAATCGCACCGATGCCAACATCAGTGGCGATATCTCCGGTGGCTGGCTGGTAACCCAGATGGACTCTGCCGCGAGCATAGTTGCCAATCGCATCGCTCGCGGCCGCACCGCGACCATGGCGATCGGTGATATGAGCTTTATTCGGCCGATCAAGGTTGGCTCGGTAGTCTGCTGCTATACCCATCTAATATCCATGGGCCGCAGCTCAGCGCGCATTATGGTCGAGGTTTGGAGCCGCATGCCGGAAGACGAGTTGCGTCATAAGGTAACCGAGGCCGAATTTGTCTACGTCGCGATCGATGACAATCGCCGTATTCGACCGATTGAACCGCGCATCAGCAGGGCCGACGCTCCAGACTGAGCGGCAAGTTCGCTCGCGATGCCCTGCTCTCAGTCCAACCCCATGAAAAACAACCTTCGCAAGCCGGTGCGGGCTCGCTATGGTAACGGGTCTTGTTTCTCAGAGTGGGCCCATGCACCGCACCTCAAGCCTAGCTGCACTTTTTTGCCTACTCGTTAGTGCAGACAACCACGCCAGCAGCCAATGGGTGATTCAGCCGCTAGACAACGCCAGAGTTTGTTCGCCCACTGGCGCAAAATCGGTCAGTGTCGCAACCGCCACAGTCCAATCGGCGCCGGTCATCACCAGCAAATCAACCGTGAACCCTATATGTTCAGTCGAAAATTGGGCAATGATCGGGCCCTAATCGTTTTTGCCGGCAATGAAAAAAGCATACAACTTGCCCAATAGGCCCGGCTCATAGGCTTTGTTGTCTTTTATTCACTTCTTTAAAGCGCTGAATGCTTGATTACAGTTTTATTACAGGGCAAAACCACTATAATGCCGACATTCTAAAATCTGTTTGAGGGTTTCTACATGTCGACAAGCAGTCCGCTGTCATTGTTGTTTGGCCGTTCCCCGGTCAAACCGATGCAAGAACATATCAGTAAAGCGCATGCCTGTACCAAGGCCTTAGTACCCTTCTTTGAAGCGGCTATGACCGGCGACTACAAGGCAGCTGCCAAGGTTCGCGAGACCATTATCACATTGGAATCGGAAGCCGACGCGCTTAAAAAAGACATTCGCGCTCATCTACCAAATAGCCTCTTTATGCCGGTACCGCGTTCCGATTTGCTTGAGCTACTCAGCATGCAGGATCGCATCGCCAATCGCGCCAAGGATATCTCCGGTATCATGCTCGGTCGTGAAATGGGCATACCCAAGCCAATTCGACCGCTGATGATGCGCTACCTTAAGGCTGCCATTAACACCTCAAAACGCGCCAAGGAAGCCCTAGCGGAACTGGATGAACTCTACGAAACAGGCTTCGGCAGCAAAGAAGTTGATTTCGTCGGTTCGCTGCTCAACCGCTTAGACGACCAAGAACACAAGACTGATGAATTTGAAATTAAGATGCGCCGCGCACTGCGCGACATCGAGCAAGACTTCCCACCGATCGACATGATGTTTCTGTACAAGATAATCGAACAAATTGGTGACTTAGCCGATGTTTCGCAACGAGTTGGCTCACGCTTACAAATTCTAATCGCTCGTTAAACTCGAGCATGCACAGTTTAGCAGTACTAACTGGGGATATTTTTTATGGCGGTCATCAGTGAATACGGGCAACTGCTCGTAATATTGGCATGTATTTTTGGCTTTTTAATGGCCTGGGGCGTGGGTGCAAATGATGTCGCCAACGCCATGGGTACATCAGTTGGTTCCAAAGCTCTGACCATTAAACAGGCGATCCTTATCGCCATGGTGTTTGAGTTCGCTGGAGCCTATTTGGCCGGCGGCGCGGTAACGGGCACGATCCGCAAGGGTATTATCGACCCGTCCTTGCTCACCGACTCACCCGAACTGCTGGTGTATGGCATGCTGTCATCCCTACTGGCAGCCGGTATCTGGCTGGCTATCGCCTCGTGGAAGGGTTGGCCGGTCTCCACTACCCATTCTATTGTGGGCGCCATCGTTGGCTTTGCCGCCGTAGGCATCGGCGTCGACGCCGTGCAGTGGAACAAGGTCTTGTCTATCGTTAGCAGCTGGGTGGTCTCACCCCTGATTTCCGGTGTCTTTGCCTATCTGATCTTTAAAAGTGTCTCTCGGCTGATCCTCAATACCGATGACCCGTTCGGCAATGCCAAGCGCTATGTCCCAATCTATATGTTTTTTGTTGGCTTTATGATCGCCATGGTAACGCTACTCAAAGGCCTCTCACATGTTGGCTTGTCCATTACTTTTATGCAGTCTGTCGGCTTGGCCACTGTTGTCGGTATCTTGGTGATGGGTCTGGGCGCGATACTCTTATCACGGGTTCAGGTCGATGTGGCGGCCGATAAACAATTCCGCTTTGCCTCGGTCGAGAAGGTCTTCGCGGTCCTGATGATCTTTACCGCGTGCGCCATGGCCTTCGCTCACGGCTCCAATGATGTCGCCAATGCCATCGGTCCATTGGCCGCGGTATACGGTGTTATCGTTAATAACGGTCAAATTCTGGCTAAAAGCGTGCTACCCGGTTGGATACTGTTGCTCGGTGGAGCGGGTATCGTGATTGGACTGGCCACTTATGGCTATAAGGTAATGGGTACCATTGGTAAGAAAATTACCGAGCTGACCCCGAGTCGCGGCTTTGCCGCCGAGCTTGCTGCCGCCACCACGGTGGTCATTGCGTCGGGTACTGGATTGCCGGTATCAACTACCCATACCCTAGTCGGTGCGGTGTTGGGCGTCGGCTTGGCACGGGGCATATCGGCTTTGAACCTCCGGGTCATCGGCCATATTGTCACCAGTTGGGTGATCACGCTGCCAGCCGGCGCAATTCTGTCCATCCTGTTTTTCTTTATGTTTAAAGGTATATTTGGTTAGCCAGACGGCCCGTATTAAGAGGCGTCTTCGGACGCCTTTTTTGTGCCCTGTGCGTCCCCGCATAACATGCCGTTGCCATTAATCTGCTAACGATTTGGCCTTTTATGGCGATTTAACGCTAAAATGTACCATCCATTCATCTTTAGTATATTGCCCACCATGTACTCGATTGACCGCCTTCAAAGCCAATACCGCATACTGCCGTCGAAGATCAATCGACCACCATTGCCAAAAGGCCATATATCCCGTGAGCAATTAGTGGCGCGGCTCAATCTCGCTCAATCCAAGCAGTGTATTAGCGTGCTCGCCCCCGCCGGCTTCGGCAAATCAACCCTATTGGCGGAATGGGCCAGTCAGGCAGACCAGAGTACCGTTTGGTACAGTCTTGATGAGTTAGACAACGACCTCAGTCGTTTTTGCTCCTATCTCTTCGTTGCCGTGCGCAAAGCCTTTCCGCAAGTGCATAGCCAGTTTTTCGAAAATGAGAAACACTTCATCAACGAAAACCAATCACCCATAGTGCGCCATCTGGTTCTGTTGTTGTCCGCCATACCCGGACCGTCGGCTCTAATATTGGACGACTGCCAGGCCATCACGAACCCGGTCATTTGGCAAATTATCGAACTCACATTGGCCCAACTTCCTAGCCGCCTTACGTTGATACTGGGCTCGCGCACTCGGTCGCCGATTGGCATAAAACGGTTACGAAGCGCTGATCAGATTCAGCAGTTCGATATTCTCGACATTAAATTCAGCCAAACGGACACAGAGCGGTTTCTAACGCGCAACCTGCCTCAGTACAGTCTTGAGCAGGCGCAAAAGCTGGTCAGCAAGGAGATGAGCGGCTGGGTTGCCGGCTTGCAACTGTGTTTAATCAGTCACAACCAGTATGGCGCTGGCGCAATCCCCGAGTCAGGCGAATCACAAAAAAGCCAGCGCCTGATACAGGATTATCTGATCGAGGAAGTCCTTAAGAATACCGACGAGCAGACATTGGGATTTCTCTACGCGACGGTAATCTGCCGGCGTTTCTCAGTCGAGTTGGCTAACGAGTTAACGGCAGGGCTCAATGCCGACCTTATTATCGATAAATTGCAACGTGAACAGCTGTTTATCCTGCCTGAGGGCACCGCAGAGCCTTGGTATCGCTATCACAGTATGTTTCGGCACAGCCTTCTCGCCATTGTCACCAAACAAAGACCCCTGGCAATTGATCAACTGCATATCAAAGCAGCCTATTGGTGGGTAACGCGGGATTACTATGCGGAGGCGGCCGAGCATATCTTGGCCTCAGGGAGTTTGTCCGCACTGCAGGACTTTCTGACCCAATATGGCTGGTTACTCTATGGCAGTGGCAAGTTGCTAACGCTCGGCCAGTGTTTTGAACAGCTGCCTAGGGCCAGAGTTCTTCAAGACACACCGCTGGCGATTCTATTGTGCTGGACGCTACTAAACGATCAGCAACCGGATCTGGCCCGGCAAAGCTTGTTACAGGCTAAAGCCAAAGCGCAGGGGCCACTCAGCAAGACACTGTGCTCTGCTTTTTATGCATTGGAGGCCCTGTTCGCGCAATCACTTGGCGAGCCAATGCAGGCACTAGATTTAGCCCAGGCTGCTCTGGCAACGGCCAGTAATGAAATGTTCTGGGAAAGGTCCCATGCTTTGCTGGTTATTGCGGAGGCGCACCATGACCTTGGTCAATTAAGCCGATCAATCGCAAGCGCCGTTCAGGCCATTGTGCTTTGCACAGAAAATCAATTTCAGACCCAAACGGCGCAGGCATATTACCTGCTCGCCTCTGCCTATATGGCAATAGGTAATAACAGTGGCGCTGCAGAACCATTGGACAAGGCACTTGCTGTTGCTGCTAACGGGGGCTTATCGAGTCTATTTGCCTCTGAGGCTCTTTGTTGGGCCCAAACCAAACTGCTCAGTAGCGCTGGGCAATACGACACTGCGCTGTCGTTACTCACCCAGGACAGCAATAGCCCGTCAGTATCGGCCAGCACCTGGCAATTACCGCTGCAAACTGCGCGGCTGCAACTACTCTTAAGCGCCAACGCGGATCGGGGCCGCCTTACCGACGCGGCCACCAAGCTAAGCGGGATGCGGACCTCGAAATGCATGAAAACCGACTGGCGGTTGGCGGCTGATCAGGCATTATTGTTATGGCAAGCCATGTCGGTTAGAACTTCTGTAGCCTGTGGTTCTGGAAGCCCTAAAGTTGGTCGATGGGATAGGAGTGCGTCCTTAGAAGAGTCGATCGCGCCGTTAATCGCACTGCTCCTCAAAGACTCTATCCCCATCTCGTTGCCCGGGGACATTTGCAACCTGATAGAACACAACGAAGACTTTGCAGGATCAACAACAGGCCTCAAGATTAGACTCTTATTAGCGATCTGCTATAGGCGGATGGATCAACCTCGCGCTGCTAAATTGGCTTTACTGGAGGCTCTTGAATGGTGCTCAGCAGAGCCGAATATTGGTCTCGTAGCCTGTTATAAGAACAGTCTCGGCTTGCCCTTACTCGAACAGGGCGACCTACTCGATAGCGCTGCAGGCCAATGGTTGTTCCTTTATCGACCCAACCAGAGCGAACTGGATGACCAGCAGCTTACCCTAAGAACGGCCTTACTAACGGCCAAAGAATGGGCTGTCATCGCCTTGTTGGCTGACCAGTTGAAGAATGATCAGATCGCCATCCTATTAGGGATACAAGCCAACACGGTGCGCAGCCACTTGAAAAACATTAATCGTAAATTACGGGTGACGGGACGCACCGAGGCTATCGCGCAGGCAAGGGCAGCCCTGCGCATGCGCAAACGGGCATAATCGAAGCTGGTTAATTGCAGGCGAAAAAAAACCCGGTAAAGACCGGGTTTTTTATCAGACGGTTGTTTTGAAACTAGACTTCGCTGACAACTTCAGCTTCGACTACATTTCGTACAACCAGCTCAACGATTGCCATCGGTGCACTATCACCAGCGCGGTAACCGCACTTCAGTACACGCAAATAACCGCCGGGACGACCCTGGAAACGGGGACCCAGATCGGTGAACAACTTTCCAACCATTGCTTTTGAACGTGTGCGATCGAAAGCCAGACGGCGATTAGCGACAGAATCGTTCTTCGCTAATGTTATCAATGGCTCTGCAAAACGACGCAGTTCTTTTGCCTTAGGCAAGGTCGTTTTAATTACTTCATGCTCAAACAAACTGTTAGCCATATTCTGAAACATGGCCTTACGGTGAGCACTGGTTCGATTAAAGTGACGACCAATTTTACGATGACGCATTTCTAAATTCCTTACCAGCCAGACTCAAGGTCACGCAAGCACCTTGTCGTCGTTCTTTAAACTTGCAGGCGGCCATGACTCTAGGACCATACCCAGTGACAGACCCTTGGATGCCAAAACGTCTTTAATTTCAGTTAAAGACTTCTTCCCCAGGTTAGGGGTTTTTAGCAGTTCAACCTCGGTGCGCTGAATTAGATCCCCAATGTAGTATATGTTCTCTGCTTTGAGGCAGTTCGCACTACGTACCGTGAGTTCAAGATCATCGACCGGACGAAGAAGAATAGGATCAATCTTATCTTCTTCTTTCTCTTGTACAGCTTCAGCCTGATGATCCAAGTCGACGAATGCTGCTACTTGCTGTTGCAAGATAGTGGCAGAGCGGCGGATGGCTTCTTCAGGATCCAATGTACCGTTGGTTTCCAGTTCAATAATCAATTTATCTAAGTCTGTACGCTGCTCAACCCGCGCGTTTTCAACGCTGTAAGCAACCCGCACGACCGGGCTATAAGTAGCATCCAACTGCAAGCGACCAATTGGTTTACTCTCGCCTTCTTCGCTGCTTCGGGATTCAGCCGGAACATAACCGCGACCGACAGTCACCTTCAACGTCATACTGACGTTTCCGGCGGTGCCCATGTGCGCAATAATATGCTCTGGGTTAGCTATTTCAACACCGTGATCCAGCTGGATATCACCAGCTGTTAAAGTACCGGCACCAACTTTTTTCAAAGTCAGAGTGCACTCATCACGATCGAATAACTTAACAGCAACGTCTTTCAGGTTGAGCAGGATTTCCTGAACATCTTCCTGAACGCCTTCGATGGTACTGTATTCGTGTAGAACACCGTCGATTTCAACTTCGGTGATCGCCGCGCCTGGCATAGACGACAGCAGAATACGACGCAGTGCGCTGCCTAAAGTGTGACCAAAGCCACGTTCGAGAGGTTCGAGCGTGATTTTGGCACGGTTCGCACTTACTTCTTGCACATCGATGTGACGTGGCGTCAAAAAGTCGTTAACTGAACGCTGCATAGTTGCCCCTATTTGCAGTGAGATTACTTAGAGTACAATTCCACAATCAAGTTTTCGTTGATGTCTTGTGAAAGCTCAGAACGCTCTGGAACAGAGTTGAACTTACCTTCCATTTTCTTGGCATCAACTTCAACCCAAGTTACCGTGGTACGTGAAGCCGCAACATCCAATGCGTTTTTAACGCGCAATTGTGTGAGTGACTTTTCACGAACGGATACGATATCTCCGGGTCCGACTTGGTATGACGGAATGTTAACCGCCTGGCCATTTACCAGAATTGCCTTGTGTGATACTAACTGGCGCGATTCCGCGCGAGTAACACCAAAACCCATTCGATAAACAACATTATCTAAACGTCGCTCTAACAGTTGCAACAGGTTCTCACCGGTTGCACCCTTGATTCGAGCCGCGTCTGCGTAGTAGTTACGGAATTGCTTTTCAAGCACACCATAAATACGACGGACTTTCTGCTTTTCACGAAGCTGAATGCCATAATCGGATAACCGAGTACGACGTGCACCGTGAACGCCTGGTACTGTTTCGATCTTGCACTTAGAATCAAGTGCTCGAACGCCACTTTTCAGGAATAAGTCAGTGCCTTCACGACGAGACAGCTTACACTTTGGGCCAATATAACGTGCCATAAAACTCTGTCTCCTATATTAAACGCGACGCTTCTTGGGCGGGCGACATCCATTATGAGGAATCGGTGTCACATCAGTAATGTTACTGATGCGATATCCCACCGCGTTTAGTGCGCGTACCGCAGATTCACGACCTGGACCTGGACCTTTAACTTCCACATCCAAATTCTTAAGACCATATTCCTGTGCAGCGGTACCAGCTCGCTCAGCGGCGATCTGTGCTGCAAATGGAGTGCTCTTACGCGATCCACGGAAACCGGAGCCACCAGCAGTTGCCCAACTCAGGGTATTGCCTTGGCGGTCCGTGATGGTCACGATGGTGTTATTAAAAGAAGCGTGGATATGCGCAATGCCATCCGCCACTTGCTTTTTCACCTTCTTTCGTGCCTTCGTACCTGGCTTTGCCATCTTCGATTTCCTATGTTAAAACTTATGTGTGCGAATCAAACTTAGCGTTTGATTGGCTTCTTAGGACCTTTACGGGTACGTGCGTTGTTCTTCGTGTTCTGTCCGCGAACGGGCAGATTACGACGATGACGTATTCCGCGATTACATCCCAAATCCATCAAGCGCTTGATGTTCATTTGAACGTCACGGCGCAGATCACCTTCAACAGTGTATTCACCGACTGTTGTGCGAATCTCGTCGAGTTTAGACTCGTCAAGATTGGACACTTTCGTGGTTGGCTCTATGCCTACTGACTTACAGATGTCATTAGCACGGGTGCGACCAATTCCGAAGATATAGGTCAGCGAAATCACCGCATGCTTATTGTCAGGTATATTGACGCCTGCTATACGGGCCATTCAACTTACTCCGTCTATTAATAAGATTAATAAGGCAGCTACCTTATCTTTATGCATATTTCCCCCAAGGGTTCTGGGGGCGCGAAAGGATACCGCTTGCTCTATCTAAAAGCAAGCCTATCCGAGTAATTGCTAATTACCCTTGACGTTGCTTGTGCTTTGGATCTGTACAGATCACACGCACCGCACCGTTTCGGCGAACAATCTTGCAGTTACGGCAGATTTTCTTTACGGATGCACGTACTTTCATGCTTAACTCCACCAAATTACCGGGTCTTAAAAAAGATTTCCGGTTGATTTCAAATTTGCCTTCTTCATCAGCGATGAATACTGATGCGACATCAAGTGACTTTGTACTTGAGCCATGAAGTCCATGACAACAACAACCACGATCAGCAAAGAAGTACCACCTAAGTAAAAGGGTACGTTCACTGCCATGACCAGGCCTTGGGGCAATAGCGACACAGTAGTAATGTACAGAGCACCAAAGAAGGTCAGTCGCGCTGAAACACCATCGATATAGCGTGAAGTTTGCTCACCTGGGCGTATGCCCGGGATGAACGCACCAGAACGTTTTAGGTTCTCAGCTACGTCTTTAGGGTTAAAGGTGACGGCGGTATAGAAATAGCAGAAGAATACGACTGCTAAAGCGAACAACACCAAATAGAGCGGTTGATTCGGACCGAGCAATATTGCCACGTCCTGCAACCACCCCATACCTTCGTTCTGACCAAACCAATTACCCAGTGATGCTGGAAACAGCAAGATACTGGATGCAAAAATTGGTGGGATCACACCAGCCATATTAACCTTAAGAGGCAAATGACTGCTTTGTGCCTGAAACACTTTACGACCTTGCTGACGCTTGGCGTAATTGATAGTAATCCGACGTTGCCCACGCTCGATAAACACGATAAAGGCAACAACGGCTATCGCAAACAGACCAACAACCAACAGGGCTATGATGCTCAGGTCGCCCAAACGGGCTGACTCAAAACTTTGCCCAATCGCTCCGGGTAAACCCGCAACAATACCGGCGAAGATCAACAAGGAAATACCATTTCCGATACCACGTTCAGTAATCTGCTCACCCAGCCACATTAAGAACATCGTTCCGGTCGTAAAGGTAATGACCGCAACGAAGTAGAAGCTTAGGCTCGCAGCAAACGCGATCCCTTGGCTCGCTAGTCCCGCTGATATAGCAAAGGACTGAACCAATGCCAGCACCAGAGTAAAGTAACGAGTGTACTGAGACATCTTACGACGTCCTGATTCACCCTCTTTCTTCAACTGCTCAAGCTGTGGGCTTACGACAGTTAGCAACTGCATGATAATCGACGCGCTAATATAGGGCATAATGCCTAATGCGAAGATACTCATACGCTCAAGCGAGCCACCAGAAAACATATTGATCATGCTCAAAATGGTATCTTGGTTACGCTCGAATAATGCCGCTAACTGCTCCGGGTTTATCCCAGGTACGGGGATGTGGGCACCGATTCGATATACCAGCAAAGCCAGCAGAACGAAACGAAGGCGAGCCCAAAGCTCGCCCAACCCACCACCACTAGTTCCTGACGGTAGTCCTTGTTTGGTCATAAGGTGCTATTCCTCTACCTTGCCGCCTGCTGCTTCGATTGCTGCTTTTGCACCCTTGGTGACTTTCAAGCCTTTCACTGTAACAGCGGACTTGATTTCACCAGAAAGGATAACGCGAGCGCGGAGAATCTTGTGCCCAATTAAATCGGCATCTTTCAACGCGTTCAGGTCCACAACATCGCCTTCAACCATGGTCAATTCGTGTAACCGAATCTCAGCAACATAAGCTGCTTTGCGCGAGTTAAAACCAAACTTTGGCAGACGACGCTGCAATGGCATTTGACCGCCTTCAAAGCCGGGTTTAACCGAACCACCTGAACGAGACTTCAAACCTTTGTGTCCGCGACCGGCGGTCTTACCCAGACCAGAACCGATACCACGGCCAACACGTTTTGGAGCTTTTTTAGCACCATCGGCCGGGCTTAATGTATTTAAAAACATCCTATTACCCCTCAACTACGCGCACAAGATAGTGCACTTTGTTGATCATGCCGCGGACTGAAGGTGTATCTTCCAGCTCACGAACTTGATTTATTTTGCTCAGACCTAAGCCTTTTACCGATAACCGGTGCTTAGGCTGGGCGCCAATGGGACTACGGACTAATTGCACTTTCAATGTCTTGCTAGCCATGGTTTACCCTCGTAACTTTTCAACAGACAGACCGCGTTTAGCAGCGATGTCTTCGGGTGAACGCATCATCGACAGACCCTTAACAGTTGCGCGAACAACGTTAGCCGGGTTGGTCGAGCCATAACACTTCGCCAGGATATTATGAACACCAGCAACTTCAAGTACGGCACGCATTGCGCCGCCGGCGATTACGCCAGTACCATCGGTAGCAGGTTTCATGAAGATCTTGGATCCGCCATGACGTGCTGTTACGGGATATTGTAATGTGCCGTCGACTATATTCACTTCAACCATGTTTCTGCGAGCAGCGTCCATGGCCTTCTGAATTGCAACTGGAACTTCTTTAGCCTTACCGCGACCAAAGCCGACCTTACCATTACCATCACCCACGACGGTTAAAGCTGTGAAACCGAAGATACGGCCACCTTTAACCACTTTTGCGACACGGTTGACCTGAACTAATTTTTCTAGCAGATCGCCGGCAGCTTGGGATTGATCATTATTCGCCATCATTCACACCTTAGAATTTCAGGCCGCCTTCACGGGCCGCGTCTGCTAATGCTTTAATTCGACCATGGTATTTAAACCCTGACCGATCAAAAGCTACCTGTTCGATACCCGCTGCTTTAGCACGTTCTGCTATTAAAGCGCCAACTTTGGCTGCGGCTTCGACATTACTTGTTGCGCCGGTGCGCAGAGTCACGTCCAATGTTGATGCATTGGCCAGAACTTCACTACCACTCGGTGCAATAATCTGCGCGTATATGTGCAAGTTTGTGCGGCTGACACACAAACGATGCACACGCAGATCGGAAATTTTTACGCGGCTTCGACGAGCACGGCGTAAACGGGAAACTTTCTTTTCGCTCATAACCTATGCCCTTACTTTTTCTTAGCTTCTTTACGACGAACGGATTCGTCAGAGTAGCGGACACCCTTGCCTTTATAAGGCTCTGGCGGACGGAACGCACGGATTTCTGCGGCGGCTTGTCCGAGTAACTGCTTGTCGGCACTTTTCAACACGATTTCCGTGTTGGTCGGCGTTTCGGCAGATACACCTACAGGTAGGACGTAGTCGACAGGATGTGAAAAACCTAAGGTCAAGTTAACTGACTTGTCACCGGCTTTAGCTCGGTAACCGACACCAATCAACGTAAGTTTTTTCACAAAGCCGGTTGTTACACCCACCATCATGTTATTGATCAGAGCACGCATGGTGCCTGACATTGCGTGAGCAATCTTGCCGCCGTCACGTGGTAAGAAGGTCAGTTCTTCGCCTTCTTGATTCACTTCAACGGAGGCGTGCAGAGCCTGAACTAAGGTTCCCGCACCGCTTTTGACAGTAATAGAATTACTTGTCAGCGTAACTTCAACACCGGACGGTATTGTCACAGGAGATTTTGCTATTCGAGACATCGCTAATATACTCCTTAGAAGACTTCACAAAGGATTTCGCCACCGACACCAGCAGAACGAGCTGCTCGGTCAGTCATGACACCCTTAGAAGTGGAAATAATAGCGATACCCAATCCGCCTGATACATTAGGCAGATCCTGTGAACCACAGTATTGACGTAGGCCAGGACGGGAAACACGTTTGATTGACTCTATGACTGGTCTGCCTTCGAAATATTTCAGTTCGATGGTCAGTATCAGCTTGGCTTCACCTTCTACAGAGAAGACACCGATAAAACCCTCTTGCTTCAATACTTCCGCGACTGCAACCTTCTGTTTAGAAGATGGCATTACGACAGCAGCATGGCCGGAACGCTGGGCGTTACGAATACGAGTTAACATATCCGCAAGCGTATCTTGCATACTCATTTGAATATAACCTCTAAGTTCAGCTAAAACGCGGTAGCTGGGAGTATAAAACCCCCAGCCCAGGCCGTTTTGCTTACCAACTTGCTTTTTTAAGCCCCGGAACATTGCCTAACATGGCTTGTTCACGAAGCATGTTTCGAGAAAGACCAAACTTGCGATAAACGCCGTGTGGTCGACCCGTCATCTGACAACGGCGCTGCATTCTAACAGGACTTGCGTCTTTTGGAAGCTTTTGCAGTGCAATTTGTGCAGTCCAGGTATCTTCCGGGGAAGTACTTGGGTCTTTGATAGTTGCTTTCAGTGCTGCGCGTTTAACCGCGTATTTGGCAACTGTCTTTTCACGCCTTGCTTCGCGAGCTTTCATACTCTCTTTAGCCATGTACCTACCCCTTAACTTTTAAATGGAAAGGACAGCGCTTTCAATAGAGCGAGGCCTTCATCATTGGTGCGAGCACTGGTTGTGATAGTGATATCCAAACCACGCAATTTATCTACCTTGTCGTACTCAATCTCAGGAAAGATAATCTGCTCTTTAACACCCATGCTGTAGTTGCCACGACCATCAAATGACTTGGGGTTAATACCCCGGAAGTCACGTACACGCGGCAAAGAGATGTCAACCAGGCGGTCCAGGAATTCCCACATACGCGCTTTGCGCAGGGTAACCTTGGCGCCGATTGGCCAACCTTCACGAATTTTGAATCCGGCAACAGATTTACGAGCGTTAGTCACTACTATCTTTTGACCAGATATAGCTTCTAAATCTCGAACAGCGTTATCCATCTGTTTTTTGTCGCCAATCGCTTCACCGACACCCATGTTCAAGGTTACTTTGGTGACGCGAGGAACTTGCATAACGTTCTCGTATCCGAACTCTGCTTGCAGTGCGGCTACAACGTCACTTTTGTATAGAGCTTTAAGTCTAGACATA
Organism: Reinekea forsetii; assembly: GCF_002795845.1. Classification (GTDB taxonomy): domain Bacteria; phylum Pseudomonadota; class Gammaproteobacteria; order Pseudomonadales; family Natronospirillaceae; genus Reinekea; species Reinekea forsetii. The sequence continues at coordinate 362,862 of NZ_CP011797.1, read as the reverse complement.
GTCGTACCCCTTATTCACCAATAACCTTGTGCGTGGATTTAAAAACGCGGACCTTGCTACCATCTTCTTTAACGTCAAAACCAACTCGGTCGCCCTTGCTGGTTTCTGGGTTGAAGATCGCAACATTTGATGCTTGGATCGGCGCTTCACGCTCAACGATTCCACCCTGAACACCTGCCTGGGGATTCGGTTTGACGTGCTTCTTATTCAGGTTAATACCTGTGATAAGAAACTTAGTGCCGTTCTTGTCACCCAAGATCACTTTAGAGATCTTGCCGCGTTTGCCTTTGTCTTTACCGGCGATAACGATGACTTCGTCGCCTTTAATCAATTTACGCATTTATAGTCTCTACTTCCTGCTTCCGTCTCGTAAAAAAACCCCCTAAGGGGTTTATAGTACTTCCGGTGCCAGGGAAATGATTTTCATGAATTTTTCAGTACGGAGTTCACGCGTCACTGGACCGAAGATACGAGTACCTACCGGCGCCAGGTTGGCGTTTAACAATACCGCTGAGTTCACATCGAAACGGATAATTGAGCCATCCGGACGACGAACACCTTTCTTAGTGCGCACTACGACCGCGTTCATTACTTGACCTTTCTTCACTTTTCCGCGAGGAACGGCTTCTTTTACAGAAACCTTGATCAAGTCGCCAACGTTGGCGTAACGACGGTGTGAACCACCTAAAACTTTAATGCATTGGACACGTTTGGCACCGCTGTTGTCAGCTACGTCCAATACGGATTCTGTTTGGATCATCTCTCAAACTCCCGAATTAAACGCGAACTGCGCGTTCATCAATACGAACCAACCGCCAAGTCTTAGTCTTGGACATAGGACGGCACTCTTCGACTGTTACTGTATCGCCCAGGCTACACTCATTCTTTTCATCATGAGCATGTAGCTTGGTTGAACGCTTAACGAATTTCCCGTAAATCGGGTGCTTCACTTTGCGTTCAAGCAATATAGTGACAGTCTTGTCAGCTTTAGAGCTGACCACTTGACCAGTTACGGTACGAGCTGTAGTTTCAGACATATCAGGCACCTGCTTTCTCGTTCAGTACAGTTTTAACGCGAGCAATGTCCCTACGGACCTGCTTAAGCAAATGGTTCTGGGTCAATTGGCCCGTCGCCCGTTGCATGCGATATTTAAATTGACCGCGCAGCAAGTCCAACAGAGTGCCTTTAAGCTCTTCTACTGACTTTTCACGAAGATCTTTAGCGTTCATCACATCACCTGTCGCTTAACAAAAATAGTTGGGACTGGGATCTTCGCAGCTGCTAAGCGGAACGCTTCGCGTGCGATTTCTTCAGTTACACCAGCCATTTCAAAAAGAACTTTACCGGGCTGAATCTGGCAAACCCAGTACTCAACGTTACCCTTACCCTTACCTTGACGAACCTCGAGAGGCTTCTTGGTAATTGGCTTATCTGGGAATACGCGAATCCAGATTTTACCGCCCCGCTTAACGTGACGTGTCATAGCTCGACGTCCCGCTTCGATTTGACGTGCAGTAAGTCGACCACGACCGACCGACTTCAGTGCGTACTCACCGAAGCTTACCTTACTTCCACGTTCTGCCAGACCGCGGTTGCGGCCTTTCATCATCTTACGAAACTTTGTACGTTTTGGTTGTAACATCTACGTACCCCTTATCGCTTAACGGCTTTCTTAGGCTGACTTTTGGCTTGAGCACGAACAGTTTCTATGCCACCCAAAATTTCACCTTTGAAAATCCAAACTTTTACGCCAATCACACCATAAGTAGTGTGCGCTTCGGCAGTCGAGTAATCGATATCGGCACGCAGAGTGTGCAATGGCACGCGACCTTCCAGGTACCACTCATTACGAGCGATTTCAGCGCCGCCTAAGCGACCACTTACCTGAACACGGATACCTTGAGCACCCGAACGCATTGCATTCTGCATCGCACGCTTCATGGCACGACGAAACATAACGCGTCGTTCCAATTGGCTAGCGATTGACTGAGCAACCAATTTACCGTCTAAGTCGGGCTTGCGAATCTCTTCGATGTTGATGTGTACAGGAATGCCCATCATTTTGGTCAATTCTTGACGCAGCACTTCAACATCTTCACCTTTCTTACCGATGACAATACCTGGTCGAGCGGTATGAATGAAGATTTTCGCGTTCTGCGCAGGTCGTTCAATAACGATCTTGCTAACAGAAGCCTTCTCTAATTTCTTTTCTAAGTAGCGACGAACTTTAATGTCGTTCAGCAGCTTCTCAGAATAGGTATCTGAACCTGCATACCAGACCGAATTATGGTCTTTGGTGATGCCGAGACGGATACCAGTCGGATGAACCTTTTGACCCATTAGAATGTCTCCTCTTAATTCAGCTCGGCAACTTTGACCGTAATATGGCTCGTACGTTTTAAGATACGATCCGCTCGGCCCTTCGCACGTGGGCTAATTCGCTTCATCGTCACGCCTTCATCAATGAAGACCGTTGTAACTGCGAGTTCATCTACGTCCGCACCATTGTTATGCTCAGCGTTTGCAATTGCAGACTCTAAAACCTTCTTAACTAGCTCTGCGCCTTTTTTAGGGCAGAACGTTAATATGTCCAAAGCTTCAGCAACCGACTTACCGCGAATCAAGCCCGCGATTAGACGGCCTTTCTGAGCAGACAGACGTGCACCGCGTAATACAGCTTGTGTTTCCATCATATCCGCCCCTTAGCGCTTAGCCTTTTTGTCCGCAGCATGACCTTTGAAAGTGCGAGTTAATGCAAACTCGCCCAATTTGTGACCGACCATATCTTCGGTAACAAACACCGGTACATGTTGACGGCCATTATGGACTGCAAAGGTCAACCCAACAAAATCTGGGAAGATTGTGGAGCGACGCGACCAAGTCTTAATTGGTCGTTTTTCGCCCGCTTCCAGTGCAGCCTCTACCTTTTTCATCAAGTGCAGGTCGACAAATGGACCTTTCTTAAGTGAACGTGGCACAGCCTTTTCCTCTTAAATAATTACTTAGAACGACGACGGACAATATACTTGTCTGTACGCTTGTTCGAGCGTGTTTTGTAACCCTTGGTCGGAACGCCCCAAGGAGTAACTGGGTGTCGGCCACCAGAAGTACGACCTTCACCACCACCGTGCGGGTGATCCACCGGGTTCATGGCAACACCACGGACCGTTGGACGTATACCGCGCCAGCGAGAAGCACCTGCTTTGCCGAGTTGGCGTAAGCTGTGTTCTGAGTTGCTCACTTCGCCTAACGTAGCGCGGCAGTCAGCAAGCACTTTACGCATTTCGCCAGAGCGAAGACGTAAGGTAGCGTAGGTACCTTCACGGGCAACCAACTGAATCGATGTACCGGCTGAACGAGCCATCTGCCCGCCTTTACCTGGCTTCATCTCAACGTTATGGATGACCGAACCGACCGGAATACTGCGCAACGGCATGGAGTTACCAATTTTGATCGGAGCGTGTTCACCAGAAACTATCTTGTCACCAGCTTTTAAGCCAGTTGGTGCCAAGATATAGCGACGCTCACCATCTAAATAGCAAACCAATGCGATGTGTGCGGTACGGTTTGGATCGTATTCCAGACGTTCAACATTTGCGACAATGCCATCTTTGTTGCGTTTGAAATCAACTAAACGATAGTGCTGCTTATGACCGCCACCAATGTGACGAGTCGTAATGCGACCGTTGTTATTACGACCACCGGATTTGGACTTCTTCTCAAGAAGGGCTGCGTGAGGCGCACCTTTGTGCAACTCAGCTCCAACAACCTTAGTGAGGTGACGACGTCCGGGGGACGTCGGTTTTGCTTTGACTATTGCCATTGCTCGAGACCCCTACCTTATTCTGCTGCCAGGAAATCAATTTCCTGACCTGCAGCTAGACGAACGTAAGCTTTCTTGATGTCATTACGCTTGCCGACACCTCGTTGTGTGCGCTTGGTTTTACCCTTTTGTATAAGAGTACGGACACAATCAACTTTCACTTCAAAAAGCTGCTCTACAGCTTTTTTAATTTCAAGTTTAGAAGCATCGTTAGCCACACGAAATACGTACTGACTATTACCTTCCGCTACGATTGTTGCCTTTTCCGAGATGTGAGGACCGAAAACGACTTGATAGACACGTTCCTGGTTCATGCGAACACCTCCTGAAGCTTCTCAATCGCCGCAACAGTGATCACAACCTTATCATAAGCTACGAGATTCACTGGGTTAAGCCCGGCGACATCGCTTACTTCAACGTGTGGAACGTTACGTGAAGACAGATATAGATTCTGATCAACTTCGTCAGCAATAATCAATGCACTTGTGACATCGAGTTCTTTCATTTTTGCCAAAAACGCTTTTGTTTTAGGCTGATCGAAATTCATATCGGCCACTACAATTAAACGCTCTTGACGAACCAACTCAGACAAGATCGACTTCATAGCACCGCGATACATTTTGCGGTTAACTTTCTGCGACCAGTCTTGTGATTTTCTGGCGAACGTATGACCGCCACCAACCCATATAGGCGAACGAATAGTACCGGCGCGCGCGCGGCCTGTACCCTTCTGACGCCAGGGCTTAGCACCGCCACCAGCAACTTCAGAGCGAGTTTTAGTACCGACTGTGCCTTGACGGGCACCGGCTAAAAACGCTGTGACGACCTGATGTACTAATGCTTCATTAAATTCGTTACCGAAGGTTGCTTCGTTTAACTCAACCTTGGCGCTAGCATTGCCAGCAACTTGAATATCCATTGCTACCTCTCTCAGCTCTTAACCGCAGGTTGAACGAAAACGTGTGAACCAGTTGCACCTGGAACAGCACCCTTGATGAGCAGCAAATTGCGCTCGACATCGACACGGACGACTTCTAAAGATTGAGTTGTTGAACGCTCAGCACCCATGTGACCTGCCATTTTCTTACCTTTCCAGACCCGACCAGGCGTCTGGCACTGACCGATAGAACCGGGCGCGCGGTGAGAAAGGGAGTTACCGTGAGTGGCGTCTTGCATACTAAAGTTGTGGCGCTTAATCGCACCAGCGAAGCCTTTACCCTTGGAGGTTCCGGTCACATCAACTTTTTGACCCGCGGTAAACAATTCAACAGTTAGCTCTTTACCCGCTTCGTATTCGGAAGCATCTGCAACTGTGAATTCGCGTGTCAGTACACCCATCTCAACATTAGACTTCGCAAAATGACCTGCCTCTGCTTTGCTAATCTGATTTGTACGCTTCGTGCCAGCGGTGAGCTGGAGAGCGACATAGCCATCGACTTCGACAGATTTAATCTGTGAAATACGATTAGGCTTAACTTCTACGACCGTGACTGGTATGGAACTGCCTTCTTCAGTGAAGACACGAGTCATACCCGCTTTTCGGCCAATCAAACCAATTGACATCTTTATTTCCTCTATGTACGGGGCTAAAACCCGCTATGGCCGCTCCGGACCGCCTTTCGACAGTAAAGAGCCGTTACAGTAGAGATATCTACTTTTTACTTGAAATCAGCCGAGACTAATTTGAATATCCACACCAGCTGCCAAATCCAACTTCCGCAGTGCATCCACTGTTTTCTCGGTTGGTTCGACAATATCGAGCATGCGCTTGTGAGTACGAATTTCGTACTGATCACGCGCATCCTTGTTCACGTGTGGAGAGACCAGCACAGTGAAGCGCTCTTTACGTGTAGGGAGTGGAATAGGTCCACGCACCTGCGCGCCTGTACGCTTCGCCGTGTCGACAATTTCTTGAGTCGACGCATCAATCAAACGATGATCGAAAGCTTTCAAGCGAATTCTGATCTTTTGGTTCTGCATGTGACCAAAGCTCCAAGATTGTTAAACAGCGTTAATACCCCCAAATTTGAGGGACGCGTATTGTATGTATACTGAGCAGCAGAGTCAATGCACCCGTGAAGTTAAATAAAGACCCTGCAAAACAATCACTTACAGCCGATTTCAGGGCAATTTGAGGCTAATTCCTTAAAAAATATGCCCTCCTTTGACGCCTCTAATCCGATAAAATCAGGCATGCGGCTGGGTCTATTGCTATCATTAAAGCCTGCCTGGGTTCGCCTGTGACGGATTGGCCCAGGCTCTTATGGTTGGGTACTACTGCGGCGCAGCTGTGATCAGACAAATGTCTTTTACGCCCTGACTTGCACGCTAAACTAACGGTTACGTCCCTAGGGATATGGGTCACGATGAGATGGGATTGGCTGGGGTCACTCGGCTTGCTCGTATACGTCACCGCACTGGTGGCACTGAGTCTGCGTATTCTTCTAAAACGCCGACCCCTCGGCAGCACTTTAGCTTGGCTCTTGTTGGTCTATACTCTGCCGATACTTGGCATCTTCTGCTATTTGCTCCTAGGTGAACATTACCTCGGCCGCATGCGCGCCGAGCGGGCCAAGCGACAGTACCAATTCTATTCGCTTTGGTTACAACGCATCCTATCGACACAACGCGCCCTGCTCCCGCCCCAGCAGTCCCTCGGCCCGGTGATGGAACTGACTCGCAGCAGTATTGGCATGCCCGCCCTGTCCTGCAGCCAATGGGCCCTATTCGATGCCGCCGACGGATTGTTTGAGAGCCTGAAAGTCGACATTGACCAAGCCCAGACCGTCATATTCCTCGAGTTCTATATTCTTGACGACCAGGGCCAGGTGGTGAATATCCTGGCCGCCTTGGCTGCCGCGTCACAACGCGGCGTCCAGGTCCATCTGATGCTCGATAGCGTTGGCTCGCACCGGTTTTTGCGCAGCCAGCGCTGCCAGCGTTTGATCCGAGCGGGGGTACAGGTACTGGAAGTGCTCTACGCCAATGTCTTGCGTATGAGCCTGCGTCGTCAGGACCTGCGTCAGCATCGGAAATTGATCGCCATCGATAATCGCATTGCCTATACCGGATCGATGAACCTGGCCGACCCCGCGTTCTTTAATGCGCATATGGGAGTCGGTTCGTGGGTTGATATCATGGTTAAAATTCAAGGCGATATCGCCAAGCTCGTGCAAGGCACGCTGGTTTTTGACTGGGAAATGGAAACCGGTGTGCGCCTAGCGGATAGCTTAGCCAACCCCACTTTTGCTGAGCGCCACGCGAACCTGATGCAATTATTGCCGAGCGGCCCCGCCCTGGATGAGGAAATACTGCTCCAGGTATTGCTCACTGCGATCCACAATGCCCGCCAACGAATCGTGCTCACCACACCCTACTTTGTACCTGATGAGTCGTTGCTGCAGGCCCTTAAATCGGCGGGCAAGCGCGGGCTCGATGTGACCGTCATCGTACCCCGTAAAAACAACAGTAAGTTGGCCCAATATGCCGGGCGATCTTTTTATCAGGAACTATTGTTGGCGGGGGTCGTGATCCGACGCTTTACCGATGGCCTGCTGCACACCAAAACGGTGATCGTGGACGATCACCTGGTCTTGATCGGCTCGGTTAATCTCGACATGCGCTCTATCTGGCTCAACTTTGAAGCCACTCTGGTGGTCGACGATGTCGCCTTCTGCGAACAGGTGCGCGCCATTACCGACGGTTACTGTCGCCGCTCCGAACAACTGCTGCTCAGCGACTGGCATCAGCGGCCCGTGTACCAGCGTGTAGCGGAGAGCTTGGCGCAACTGGCCAGCCCATTGCTATAGCCGCCCGAGAGGGCTCGGGAGGGATCATGATGCCAGCGGCTTGAGCGAAAAACCTTAGCCAAACTTATAATCGGCGACAAAGGGGTTGGTCTTGCGCTCAACTCCGAAGGTCGACTCAGGACCGTGGCCGGGAATAAAGTTCACATCATCGCCCAGCGGCCAAAGCTTTTCGGTAATGGAGGCAATAAGGGTCGCGTGATCGCCCTTGGGGAAGTCGGTCCGGCCAATTGATCCGGCAAAGATAACATCGCCCACCCAAGCCAGCTGCTGCTTGGCATGATAAAAGATGACGTGGCCCGGCGTATGCCCTGGCGCCGAAATGACCGCTAGGCTCTCCGCTCCGACCTGAACTGTATCGCCATCGTTCAACCAGCTGTCGGGTAACACATTGCGCAGACCGGTCAGGCCGTAGCTGCGGCTCTGTGCTTCTATGCCCGCAAGCCAAAAATCATCGGCCTGGGCCGGTCCAATGACTGGCAAACCGAGCTGCTCGCGCAGGTCCTGCGCGCCACCGGCGTGATCCAGATGGCCATGGGTTAACCAGATTGCGGTCAGCGTTAACCCTAACGCCTCGACTTGGTGCCGCAGCACGCTAACATCACCACCGGCGTCAATGAGCACCGCTTCCCGGCTCTGGTCACACCACACAAGCGAGCAATTTTGTTGAAAGGCTGTTACCGGTATTATTTTATAACGGAGCACGCAGTCACCTTTGGTAAAAGTCAGATTTGACGATCAGTATAGGATAAGGCCCCATTAGAGCCCACCCCAATTAGCTCTCTGTTAGCGTGCTGCCATCTGATGAATGAATCGACTGGTTCGTTCGATGGCGTTGTCCAAATGCGCCGTGTGCGTGCAGCCACTGGCTTTACGTGGCTTGAGATCATGGTCACCATCGGTAAACCAATCGATGTGCACATTGCTCGGCAAACGATATTGCGCGACATCGGCGCGATTGCCCATCGAATCGCGCTCGCCTTGGCAAATCAATACCGGAGATTCAACGGTCTGAAAGTGATCCACCCGGACCTTTTCCGGCTTGCCCAAAGCATGAAATGGATACCCGAGCACCACCACCCCGGCATAGGACTGCTCTGCAGCCAGTACCGTGGCCATCCGTCCACCCATCGACTTACCGCCAATGATAACCCGAGACAGGTTGACCTGCTCAATGACCTGTTTGAAGTGGTCGAGCAGCTTGGGTTGTCGATCGGGTGGTCGCCGCTTGCCGGTGTCGCGCTTTTTCTGCATATAGGGAAATTCAAACCGCACGACGCGAATGCCGCGCTCGGCCAGACCGGTCGCGACCCGATTCATAAACTCAGAATCCATACCCGCCCCGGCGCCATGGGCAAAAATGAAGGTGGGTCCACCCAGGTCGCCATTGATGATTAGTTGCTGCACCAGCTCTACCTCGTAATGGCTAAATTATTTTCGAACAATGCTAAACGACTGTTGGTGAAATACAATTAAGCAAATTGATTATCTAATTAGCATGTCAGCGGCCCGGTCTGCTAAAGACACTGTTGATCGGCCAATAATACTCTAGAATAGGATAGATATTTCGCGCCTACACCGCGCGTCGCCCTGACTCGGCGGCAACGGACTTTTGCCCTAGGGCCTGCAGTCCCAGTAATCGGTTGGCCCACTGGCCGGCCTTAATGGGTCAAGCTACCCCGGAACAGGATCGATTTCATGACAGACTCATCGTTGGCACAGTGCGGCAACTTGGCTCGGCTCGCTTTTTTCGCCCTTCTTGGCCTTGCTGGCCTGAGCGGCTGTGCTGCAATTAATATTCAGGATGTCGACCCGGATCAGCTCGATATCAAAGTTCGATTGAATCAGGGCGCGTCACTGAGCGAACTGGATGTCTTTTTAACTCGAGGGCTTTGGGCCCAACCGGTGCGGATGAACGGTGCCCAAATCTCCGTGGCCTATGCCGATGGGTCGACCGAGGCGCTGATCGCCAGCAATCAAAGAGGCCGCTATGGTTTGCGGTCCAGAGACTCAGGCCTGATCACCGATCTGCAGGTTGATACGGTAGGCCGCCAAAGCTTGCCCCTTATCGCCGCCGTGCGCATATCCGAGGATAATAGTTTCGACGGTCAGACTTTTTTTAAGGATGATGTCATCACCTTAAATCTAACCGAGTCAGCCGGTGACGAGCGCTATTTAATAGCCTCCGGACGCTGTGGCAACACCGATTACCGCAGCGCGCAAAAAATCACCGATCGAGCGACGACCTTGACGGTGAAGCTAGGGGATATCATGAAACGGGTGAACAATGCGGCGGAGGCGGATCTAAATGGCATCATTCCGATCACCCTGACCTTGGAGGAGCGCTATCAACCCATCTGGACCCCGCCCTTTAAAATCGACAAACTCGCTGCGAGCGATTCGGTGCAGTTTCAGCTAGACACCTCCGGCTTTCGGGTGCGCGCCGAGGTCAGGTTGCAAGTGGGGAATAGCCTGATGATGCAGTTCCAGAATCAAACCTGGGATACGCAATTCTGCCTTTAGCTCGGCACGACGATGTGCAAAAGCGGCCGTTTGCTCTGACTAAGTCGACTAATGACTAGTTCGCATAGCTCGCCTTGATCAGATCGGCCGCCTTTTCAGCGATCATAATGGTCGGTGCGCTGGTATTGCCACCGATTAGGGTTGGCATCACCGAGGCGTCGACCACGCGCAATCCGGTCATACCCTGAACGCGCAGTTGTGCATCGACCACCGCCAAACGGTCCTGGCCCATGCGGCAAGTGCCCACCGGATGATAGACCGTATCGGCTCGGCGGCGGATCTCGGCGATCAGTTGCGCATCGGTCAGGGCGTGGGTTGGCTGCATTTCCGTGGCCGCATATTGCCCCAGCGGCGCCGCCGCCATGATCCGCTGCATTAAGCGTACGCCGCGCAGCAACGCGGCAACGTCAGCCTCGGTGGCAAGAAAGTTGGGATGAATCAAGGGCGCGTCCAGCGGATTGGCCGAGGCCAGCTGCACCCAGCCGCGACTGGTCGGGCGCAGCACACAGGCGTGACAGCTGACCCCATGGTAAGGCGACAGGCTACGAGCGTGGTTTTGCAGTATCCCGACGACAAAATGAAGTTGAATATCGGGTCGATCGAGACTCGGATCGGTCTTTAAAAAGCCACCGGCTTCGGCGCCATTGGTGCTCATCAGGCTGTTCGGGTTGCCCCGGCTAAAACGCCAGACATCACGCAACAGGTGCCAGATACCGATCGGCGACGCGCCCAATACGTCGCGCAGTAGCGCACGATAGCTGGTTACAAAGTCCGGATGATCGACCAAATTCTGCCCTACGCCGGGCAGCTCATGCACCACAGCAATGCCGTGACTGGCCAAGTGCTCGGCCGGCCCGATACCCGATAAGAGCAACAGCTGCGGGCTGTTAAAGGTACCGGCGCTGAGAATAACCTCGCGCCGGCAGTTCAGGCTCTGGCGCTGCCCGCCGATTAACAGCTCTACCCCTCGGCACTGTTTCGCCACGGTCAACAAGCGCAAGACGCGTGCTTGGGTCAACACCGTTAGATTGGGTCGTGCCAACGCCGGGTGTAAATAGGCCGTGGCACTGCTGCAGCGCCGACCGTTCTGTTGGGTCACCTGATAGCTACCGACGCCTTCCTGATCGCTACCATTAAAGTCGCTGTTTTCCTTAAAACCGGCAGCACGGCCGGCCGCTACAAAGGCCGTTCGGGCACCCGCTGGGCTGGTCAGGTCGGCGACATTCAGGGGCCCACCTTGGCCGTGCAGTGGGCCCTGGAGTCGTTCGTTGTGTTCGGATTTTTTAAAGTAGGGGAGGACATCTAACCAAGACCAGCCGGCATTACCCAGCGCGGCCCAATCGTCATAATCCTGCTGATGGCCGCGCACATAAATCATCGCGTTAATGGCACTGGAACCGCCCAGGGTTTTGCCCCGTGGCTGGTAACCGCGTCGGTTGCCGAGGCCGGGTTGGGGGATGGTCTTGTAGGCATAGTTGAGATAAGGCGTGGGCACCGTAACAATCATGCCGAAGGGCATATGGATCGCCATAGAACGGTCGGTGGCACCAAATTCCACCAGGGCAACACTCACCTGCGGATCCTCGCTCAGTCGATTGGCCAACACCGCTCCGGCTGAACCGCCGCCAACAATGATGAAATCAAATTCCATACTCGCCTACTCCTGTACTGATCGATAGACCATAGCGGGTATTTTGCCGTAAAGGCAAGCTTGCCGATACATCACATCAGGGCCATGGTTTATACTCTGGGCAGTGGGTATAGATAAAGGGGAGCTCAGATGGAATTAGGTGGCGTCGGACTGGTCATGCTGGTCGTGGTGTTTATTTACTATTTGCGCATGGTCGGTAGGCGCATGGCCAGCCGGCAACGTAAGGATCAGATTAGCCTGATCCTGGAAAAGGTGGGCATTCTGGAGTCGGTTGCCCAGGATCGCAAAGCGCTGCTCATCGTTGAGCAAGCCCAGCAGAGCCACCCCAACCAACCTCGACTCGCCCAGGCACAGGCCCGGATCCAAGCGCGGCTCAACAGCGCTGAATCTTAATCAGTCTATGCTCGGCCCGATCTAGGATCTGTTGTTGCTCTGCCGGACTGACAATGGACCAGTTCTTGATGTCCGCCAATGACCGACCGCAGCCGAGACAGGTGTCTGCGTCGTCCAGCGTGCACAGCTTCACACAGGGGCTTTGGAGTCGGGTATAGGTGTTGCTCATGGTCGCGACACCGCATAATAGGTGTGAGCGGACCATTGCGCGCGCGACTGGGGTGCGCCACGCAGTAGCGCCCTGTTGTTAATAGTCATCTGAATCCTGAATACTCAATTTGGCCGCTTGGCCGCTTAAATGATGTGGGTCGGTTTCCTGATCCAATTTGATCATCAGACGCAGATCGTTTTCGGAATCGGCATGGGCCAGGGCATCCTCATAGGTCAGTTCCCCGCGACTGTACCCTTTAAACAGTGCCTGATCAAAGGTTTGCATGCCTAGCTCGGGAGATTTGGCCATCAGGTCTTTTAACAGATGGACATCGCCCTTACGGATGTGATCGGATACCAGAGGGGTATTGATCAACACCTCGATCACCGCCTTACGACCCAGACCGTCCGGTGTCGGCACCAACTGCTGCGCGACGATGGCTTTCAGATTGAGTGATAGATCCATCCACAGCTGCCGCTGCCGCTCGTGGGGGAAGAAATGCATGATCCGATCGAGCGCCTGGTTGGCGTTATTGGCGTGCAGGGTTGCCAAACAGAGGTGCCCGGTTTCGGCAAAGGCCATCGCATATTCCATGGTTTCGCGCGTACGCACTTCGCCAATCATAATTACATCGGGCGCTTGGCGCAGGGTGTTCTTGAGCGCCACTTCAAAGCTGTCGGTGTCGATGCCCACTTCCCGCTGAGTCACGATGCTGCCTTCGTGCTGATGTATAAATTCAATCGGGTCCTCAATGGAAATAATGTGACCCTTGGAGTTGCGATTACGGTGCCCGATCATCGCCGCCAGGCTGGTCGACTTGCCGGTCCCGGTTGCCCCGACAAAGATCAACAGGCCCCGCTTGGTCATGGCCAGCTTTTTAATCACATCGGGCAGGCCCAATTCTTCGATCCGTGGAATACGTGTTTCGATACGGCGCAAGACCATACCGGCGAGGTTGCGCTGATGAAAGGCACTGCACCGGAACCGACCAATGCCACGCGCCGAGACTGCGAAATTGCACTCTTGGGTGTCATTGAATTCAATGCGCTGCCGGTCGGTCATTACCGACAAGACCAGCTCGCGTGTTTTTTCAGGACTGAGCGGGGTCTTGGTGACCGGGATCACCTGGCCATTGACCTTCATACTCGGAGGTACACCCGCCGTTATAAAGAGGTCAGAGGCGCCCTTTTCTACCATCAGGCGGAGCAGCTTGTCGAATTCCATGGCATTTCCTATCGTATTCGCAGGTTAGGCGTTGTTATTCCAAGGGCTGATCACCGATCCCGTGCCCAACACCGGAAGGCCAGTCTAGTGACCCACTTAAAAATTTTCCGGTTGCTTGGCTTTCGAGCGCGCTATGTCACGATGCACGGTGCCGCGTTGGACCAGGTTCTGCAGGCACTGATCGAGCGTTTGCATGCCATGTTGTGCGCCGGTTTGGATCGCGGAGTACATCTGGGCGACCTTGTCTTCGCGGATCAGGTTACGAATGGCCGGCGTGCCAATCATAATTTCGTGCGCCGCCACACGGCCGCCCCCGGTCTTCTTGAGCAGAGTTTGTGAAACCACCGCCATTAGGGATTCGGACAGCATCGAGCGCACCATGGACTTTTCCGCGCCGGGAAATACATCGACAATGCGGTCAATCGTCTTGGCGGCCGATTGGGTGTGTAGGGTGCCAAACACCATATGGCCGGTCTCGGCGGCTTCCAATGCCAAGCGAATGGTTTCCAGATCGCGCATTTCGCCGACCAGAATGATATCCGGATCTTCACGCAAGGCTGAGCGCAGGGCCGAACTGAAGCCCAGCGTGTCACGATGGACTTCGCGCTGGTTCACCAGGCATTTTTTCGACTCATGGACAAATTCGATCGGGTCTTCGATGGTCAGGATATGTTCGTACTTGGTTTCATTGATGTAGTTGACCATCGCCGCCAAGGTCGTCGACTTACCCGAGCCGGTTGGGCCGGTGACCAGACAGATACCGCGCGCGGTATCGGCGATGTCTTTAAACACCTGGCCCATACCGAGGTCTTCCATGGTCAGCACCTTGGAGGGGATGGTCCGAAAGACGGCACCGGAACCCCGGTTGTGATTGAAGGCATTAACCCGAAATCGCGCCACTCCCGGCACTTCAAAGGAAAAGTCGGTTTCGAAAAACTCTTCGAAAGCCTTCCGTTGGCGATCGTTCATGATGTCATAGATTAGGCCATGAACTTCCTTATGACCCATGGGCGGTAGGTTGATTCGACGTACGTCGCCATCGACCCGGATCATCGGCGGTAGACCTGCAGACAGATGCAGATCGGAGGCATTTTGCTTTGCGCTGAAGGCCAGTAATTCGGTTATGTCCATTCAATACTCCGAAAACGTGAACAGTATTATTCTGCAGCCGGTGTTTTTGCTACACTCAACCGCTCTAGTGAGCGTAGCACAGCCCGCAAAAAGGCCGACATTGGCCACCCAAAAATAGAGCGATTTCATGACAAAGATGCTGATGAGTTCACGTTTAGCCGACGTCAACCACCGAATTGAACTGGCCTGTGAACAGGCCCAACGGGCACGTTCGTCGGTCACCCTGCTCGCGGTCAGTAAAACCAAACCGCTCGCCGATCTAGTCACGGCCTACCAGGCCGGACAGCGGCACTTTGCCGAAAATTACGCCCAGGAAGCCGTCGATAAAGCCGAGGCGGCTCCGTTTGACGACGCTATTTGGCACTTTATCGGGCCGTTACAATCGAATAAGAGCCGCGGCATTGCCGAGCAATTCGATTGGCTGCACAGCATGGATCGCTTTAAGCTGGCACAACGCCTGAATGACCAGCGCCCGGCAGAGAAAGCGCCACTCAATCTGCTGATCCAAGTGAATATCAGTCAAGATCCGGCAAAATCCGGCGTTAAGCCTGACCAGGTGGCGGTCTTAGCAACGCAAATCTTGGCGCTGCCCCGGCTGCGATTTCGCGGTCTCATGGCGATCCCGGCAGCGGATTTACCCTTGGCAACACTGACGGCGCAGTTTCAAGAATTGAAAAGGCTGCAACAAAGCCTCATAAGGGACTTTCCCGAGTGCACCGAGTTGTCGATCGGCATGAGCGGTGACTTTCCGACCGCCATCGACTGTGGTGCGACCATGGTTCGAATCGGTACCGATATTTTTGGTGCCCGTTAACCCCAAATTGGAGTTTCAACGAGATGAGTATTAAAACATTAGGCTTTATTGGCGCCGGTAACATGACCGGAGCGATCGTCAAGGGCCTACTGGCGAGCGGCTTTGCCCCCGCCAACCTAATATTATGCAATCGCACGCCCGCGAAACTGGCAGCCTTTGCCGACCTAGGCTGCATTGTCACCACGGACGCCCAGGAGGCAGTCGCCTTGAGCGATGCCTTGGTCTTGGCGGTAAAACCGCAACTGATGAAGTCGGTGCTATTGCCCCTGGCCGAATCGGTACAGCAGCGCCAACCGCTGATTCTGAGCGTCGCGGCGGCCATCGGTGAGGCCAGCATCAACCATTGGCTTGGTGGCGGGCTGGCAATTATTCGCACCATGCCCAATACACCCGCACTGGTCCAGGCGGGTGCCACCGGCCTGTTTGCCAATGGCCGTGTGACCGAGGCGCACAAGGAATTCGCCCAGGGCCTGTTTGCCGGTATTGGCCAATATCGCTGGGTTGATCCAGAGGCGCTGATTCATTCGGTCACCGCCGCCGCGGGCAGCGCCCCGGCCTATTTTTTCCGCTTCGCCCAAGCCATGAGTCGAACCGCGCAAGTGCAGGGCCTCAGCGAAGACCAGGCGCGCGTTTTGATCGGCCAGACCATGCTCGGTGCCGCCAAGATGATCCTGGAAACCGATGAACCTCTGGAGCAGATGTGCCAGAAGGTCTGCTCGCCCAAGGGTACGACCGAACGCGCCATCCAGAGTTTTGAGGCGAGCGATATCGACCTGATCGTTGCAAAGGCGATGACCGCATGCTTCGAGCGGTCCCAGGAACTGGCTGAATTGCTCGCCGACTGAACCGACTGAAACGCAGCATTAGGCAAAAGCCATTGCGCTGCTGCGGGCCTTTATTCACAATCGCTCGTAGCTACTGAACCGGCAACCCGAGCCGGAACACCACATTGAAAGTTTTAGCACCGGTCTGCCATCAGATCGACAGGAGTTTAGATGATAATATTAGTTATGTTGCTGAGGGCCGCCTTCGGGATCGTGCTGGTGTCGCTTATTGCCCGCTTTCTAGCCCAGCTGGCGCGGGCCAATTTTTACAATCCGCTGGCTCAGACCATCGTCAAGATAACCGACCCGTTCGTAAAGCCGGTGCGCCGCTTTGTGCCGGGATTGGGTGGTATGGACGTGAGCACATTACTGCTGGTCTATATCGGTCAGGTCTTATTTGGCGTGGTGTTGATCCTGCTGTCGGGCCAAAGCCCAATGGTTCATCTAACCAATCTATTACTCTGGGGGCTCGTCGCCACACCGGCCCTGATCCTCACCGTGATCCAATTTTCCATGATCATCGTCGGTGTCATGAGTTTCGTCCTAATGGGTCAGCGTAACCCCTTTGTCGATTTTATCGGTGAAATGATCGAGCCCTTCGTCGGACCTTTCCGGCGCATGAACCTGAAAATCGGCATGCTCGACCTGTCTTTTATGCTGGCTTTTTTCGTGATCATTATTCTCAAAGATGTTGTCCTGATGCAGTACGTCGGTGGCCTGTTGGGCTATCCAGTCGGTGTCTTTATCGGCCTCTAGAGCCGGCCCCTGGAGTGCGCCAAGAGCACTCCCATCTATTCACCCGTTAAGAGATGCACCATGCCAAGCGAAATACCAGCCGACAGCGTAGGGTACGTCGAACCCCAGATTGCCTACTTCAATGAACCGCTGCCGTTGCGCAGTGGTCGCACCCTAGACAGCTATCAATTGGTTTATGAAACCTATGGCACCCTCAATGCCCAGCGCAGCAATGCCATCCTGATTTGTCACGCCCTCAGTGGCCACCACCATGCGGCCGGCTACCATCAAGCGAGCGACAAAAAACCCGGTTGGTGGAATGAATGTATTGGACCCGGTAAGGCCATCGACACCAACCATTACTTTGTTGTGTCACTCAACAATTTGGGCGGCTGCCACGGCTCGACCGGTCCTATCAGTATAGACCCCTCGACCGGTGAACCCTTTGGTCCGGAGTTTCCCATTATGGCCGTGCGCGATTGGGTCAAGAGCCAGGCACGTTTGGCCGACCAATTGGGCATCGACTGCTGGCAAGCCGTTGTCGGCGGATCCCTCGGTGGCATGCAGGCCATGCGTTGGTCCATCGACTATCCGAGCCGGCTGAAAAAATGCGTTATTATTGCCGCGGCACCAAAGTTAACGGCACAGAATATCGCCTTTAACGAAGTGGCCCGTCAGGCCATCACCAGCGATCCAGACTTCCACGCCGGTTACTATTTCAAACACCAAACCCTGCCCCGCAAAGGCTTGGCGTTGGCACGGATGCTCGGTCATATTACCTATCTCAGCGACGACAGCATGCGCGAGAAGTTTGGGCGAGACCTGGCCACCGGCAAACTGAATTTTAACTATGAAATAGAATTTGAAGTCGAAAGCTATCTGCGCTATCAAGGTGAACAATTTTCCGACACCTTCGATGCCAATACCTATCTGCTGATGACTAAGGCCCTCGACTATTACGACCCAGCTGCCGACTTCGATCACGATCTGAGTCAATGCCTGAGCAAGAGCCAGTGTAAATTCTTGGTGTTGTCCTTTTCGACCGATTGGCGCTTTGCCCCGGTGCGCAGCAAAGAGATAGTCAATGCCCTGTTGCGGGCCCAAAAACCCGTCTCCTATTTGGAGATCGACGCACCGCAAGGGCACGATGCGTTCCTATTTCCCATTCCAGAGTACGTTAGTATTCTGCAGAAATTCCTCGCCCACCCGGGAGAACCCGATGCGCACTGATCTACAATTTATCAGCCAATGGATTAAGCCGGGCGAACGCATTCTCGATATGGGTTGTGGTGATGGGGCAATGTTGGCCTACCTCATCAAGCATAAGTCGGTGACCGGATATGGCATGGAGATCGATACTCAGAAGATCATCACCTGTGTCGAACGGGGCGTCGATGTTATCCACCAAAATCTTAACGACGGCCTGCGCTATCTCGATGATGCCAGCTTTGATACGGTCATCATGACGCAGTCCTTGCAGCAGACCACCAATCCCGACAAGATCATCAATGAGATGTTACGGATCGGCCAGCGCGCCATTGTCACCTTTCCCAACTTTGGTCACTGGAGTGCGCGCTTGTATCTGGGTTTGCGCGGCATGATGCCGATGTCGAAAACCCTGCCCCTGCGTTGGTACAATACGCCCAACATCCATCTGTGCACCTTCAAGGATTTCGAGATCCTCTGTCAGGAACAGAACATCAATATTTTAAAACGTACGGTGGTTGATCACGATCACGTTGAAAGCTGGAAAATAAAGCTTTGGCCCAACATGCTCGGGGCCATCGCCATCTATCATATTGAAAAACAGGAAGTCTAATATGTTGCGCCAACTCCTAATTACATGCCTGCTGACCCTGGTCGGCACCCTAGCCTGGGCCGAACAGAAGGTCGATTTTTCGGGCCATGAATTGCATTATATTATTTTAAACACCACCGAATTACCGCCCAAAATCGCGGCACGCTACCAGATCGTGCGCTCCGGTAAACGGGCTTTTATTAACTTATCGATCTTGGAAAAATCGGCCGACGGTTTTGGCACCCCAGTCAGCGCACAAATCAAGGCTCGCCAACGCACCCTGATCGGTCAGATTGCGGATATCGAGTTGCAAGAAATTCGCGAAGGCGACTCAATCTACTATATCGGCTCGTTTGAAATATTGAATCGCGATAACCTCTGGTTCGATATCAACCTGAGCGTAACAGACGGACCGGGCTTCGAATTTTCCTTTCCGCAGCAGGTTTGGCAAGAAGCAAAATAAAAGCCAGCGGCCATAAAAAAAGGGTGGCCATAGGGGCCACCCAAAGGAACAAACCTCATGTCACCTCAGAACGAATCTGCTTAGGGTTGATACACCGTGACGACCCGAGTGCCACCCAGCAATGTAGCGGCGAGGGTATTGACCTGATCGGCCGTGACCTCGACTAAGATGTCTTCGAAGTCATCATACTGTACGGCCGGTATGGCATAGAGCAGGGTGTCGGTCAGCGCATTAATAGCTCCGGCATTGGTCGACAGGTCCTGCTGCATTTGCTCACGGTATTTAGACATCGCTTCGGTCACTTCAGTGGCGCTGAATGGCATCGCCAAAACCCGTTCCAATTCCGCATTCAGGATCGTTAAGGCCTCCTGCTGACGCTGTGGATCGGTGCTAAAACGAATATGGAGGCGCCATTGAGATTCGTTAAAATACCTCGGATGTTGAAACACCGCAGTGCCATAGCTAAGGCCTGAATCTTCTCTTATAGACTCCAATAAGCGCTTATCCAAGGCCAGGTTGAACACCTTCGACAGGCTGAGACTCAGCGGGCTCAGGGTTGGCTCGGAGGCTGAAAAGACATAACGAATATCGGTCCGCTCCTCAACCTGCCCACTGATTATTAGGGTCTGTGCTGACTCGGTAATGGGGCCAAATGATGTCGCCTCAGTCGCGGCCTGCAATGGCAAGCCGGCCAGATAGATCATCAAAAGTTGCTCGACCCGCTCGACCTCAAGATCCCCAACGATAGCCACCAAAGCACCCTGATGGGACTGCAACAGATTTGCCTGCACCGCCTGAACATCGGCCACAGTCAGCTCACTTAACTGTGCCCCTGACCAGATCGTATAGCGCGGCTGGTTGCCATAAACGGCGGCTAGATAACGGCCATAGAAGTTCCGATCCGGCGTCTGATTAAACTGATCGGCCTGCTCGATCGAGGTGTTTTTGACTAACTCGAATAGGGTTTCATTTAAGTCGGGTTCCGCTAAGGATCCGGCCGTCAGTTGAAGCATTCGATCGAGCTGATCGGCCGGGCCATTCACATCCACGCCGGCATACAAATTAGAGTAAAAGAGATCGTATCCGACACCGATACTTTGCAAGGCGTCATCAAAGTCTTGCCCGGCTAAACCCGCGAGGCCGGATCGGGTCCGCGCCGCAACCCAGGACTCACTGGCCATAACCAATTCATCGGGCAAGGCTCGATTACCCCCAAGTAACAGGGTTTGCACGTAGGCCCGACCCGGCTCCAAATCGGTGGGTTTAAAGACCACCGACAGTCCATTTTCGAGTGTCCAGAGCATCAGGCCCTCGCTGTCCAAGCGATCGTCGGTGTGGGCAATGAGTCCAGGGAAACGATAGGCGTCAGCCTGAAACCCTGCCGACACAGTGGTACGTTCTTCCAACTTATTTTGCCAACCGGTTAAGTAGGCGGCCTTAGCCGCTGCAGCGTCGAACTCAGCGCCCTTAGGATGGAAGAAATAGCCGCGCAGGTGACCGGGTTGTATCGCCTTGGCAATGATCCGATTTACATCCGCCAATGGGATGCTGAGCAGCTGGTCCAGGTTCGCCAACATCGACTCGGGATCTTCGGGCAGTTCTTCCTCACTGATGTCGGACATCAACCAGTCGATATGCTCTGCCGAAGATGCTCCAGCCAAGCTAGACACCCAGTTTTCAATACTGATGCGAAACTGGCCACCAATTTGCTGATATTCCTCGGTACTGATGCCGTACCTTTGCATCCGCTTAAGCTCGGCGGCGAGCGCCGTCAAGGCTTCGCTGCTACGACCTTCATAAACGGTGCCATAGATCTGCAGGGGCTTTTGGCCGTCTTCTAAACTATCAATACCGGCACTACTATCAATCAAGGCTGCCTGCTCCTGCTCACCCAAGCGCTGCAGTCGACCCGTCAGGGCTTGGGTGTACAGAGTTTCAATAAAGCCCAGCTCGTTGCCGGCGGCACTGTTCGTTTCATACGACAAACCGGGCAGATAAAGCAACCAAAAGGAGTTCAATTGGTCGCTGTCGCTTAGACCGAAGAGCTCGATCCCGGCTAAGTCAACCGCTGATCCTTGCGGCTCATCAATAGCGCTCGGCTCGCGCTGCCAACCGGCAAAGGTGGATGCAATGGCTGCGACTGCATCCATGCTACCCTCTGGATAGACCACTACCACGTCGATATTGTCGGGCCGGTAATGGCGTTGATAGAAGCCGCGCAATTGCTCGGGTGTCGCTGCCTTAACGATGCTCATATCACCAATCGGCATACGCTCAGGATAGGCCGTATCGGCATAAAGATGATTGAAGAATTGCAGTCCAGCGCTCTGTTCTGTGCCCTCACTGAGACGCCACTCCTCAACGATCACCGGGGCCTCTTTAGCCACCTCATCGGCCTCGAAGCTGATCGCGGTCGACCAGTCGTACAGCACCTCAAAAGCCGTCGCGATGAGATCCGGTCGATCTGATGGCACTGTTAGACTGTAAACGGTTTCGTTAAAACCGGTGTAAGCATTGATATCGCCACCAAAACTCATGCCAGCGGATTCAAAAAACGCCACCATCTCATGTTTGGGGAAACGGGCGGTGCCGTTTAAGGCCAGATGCTCGACCATATGGGCCAGGCCGCGTTCGCTGTCCAGTTCATCGAGTGAGCCGGCGCGCACGCGCAAGCGCAGCTCTACCCGGTCCCTATTGTCATTGTCCGGTAACGCCTTAACGGCCCAGCGCAGACCATTGTCGAGAACGCCCTGTTGCACGAGTGGGTCTAGGGTGGGCTGCCAAGCGGTATGGGGTTTATAACGGCCCATATTAGTGCTCGGATCGGCCTGCGTACTGAGCTGTGCGCAACCGGCGAGAGAGCTCACAAACAGCCCAAGGGCCAGGATCTTTTTATACATCTGATTTCCTTTTCACTATTAATTTATACAACACGGCCGGTTCGATTAAACCGGTCTCACCACCCGGGTTATAACCTGCCGAGCCAGATCACGAAGACCACAGCCAACAGATTGTTCAAGGCGTGAAACAGAATCGGTAACCAGATGCTGGCCGATTTTTCGCGCACATAACCCAAAAAAAGAGCCAATAATCCAACAACACAAAGTACCGACCATTGATACTGTCCGGCGTGCGCCAGCGTGAACAACAGCGATGTCATGACTAGGGTGCCCCATGCGCCCAATCGAGTCGGCCGGAGCATTGCGAATAGATAACCGCGAAAGAAAAACTCTTCCACCAGGGGCGCAAAAACCACTAGCGCGATACTGGCCCAAAGGCTTTTAGTGCCCAGCATCTTTGCGATAAAATCATCCGGTTCGGATACCCAGAGAATGTCGACCGATACTGAAACAGCCAAATAGGCCAAAAACAGGCAGGATGCCAGCCAAAACCAATAGCGACTAAAGGTTTGAACCGCCAAGGTTTGGCGCCAAGACTGGCCCTTAAAATGCGCGGCAAACAGTAACAGCGGCAGCACGAAGAGGGTTTCCAAGCCCAACAGGCCGAATAGCGCATCGACCGATTCCGAATGGGCTAAGGTCAGGGTTTCAATGGTGTCCACATCGAGCAGAGTAGCGCTATGCGACTGCACCAGGGTCAGATAAACGCTGTAGCCAATCAAATACACAAAGGCACTGACCGACACCATCACCAGCATCAGGGCTGACCAACCCAGGCCACGCCCTAAACTCGGCTGCGACCCGATAGGGGGCGCGACGTCGCGCTCATCATGTTGTCCGTTTTTTACAGCAAACAACTCGTCGGTTGGTTCAACGCCTTGAGTCATAACAGGTCCTTCTTATAACCGATGAAAACTGCTGCATAGCGCAACAACCAAGCCAGACCCTAAGGGCACCAAAAATATTTATCGAGGCGGCCCAAAGGATCCAACTTAAGTCTAGTTAAGTTGATCATTAATTTTGCCTATAAGCCGTTTTAAGCATCAAATGCCGGGCACCCTAAAGTTGTGCAAATAGTATTGGACCGGGTTGCATAATATGCTTTAGAAGCGCTACAGAATGGCGTTTTTTTGAGTCGGCATAAACCAATTGAAGGGGCATAGAAAAAACGTCCTTGTGGGTGCCTACCTGCTTGCACACAGGCAGTGTCTTTTTGAAGCATTCCTCGCTTCAGACCACGTAAACATTAGCTAATATAAAGATTAATTACAAATGGAATTTATGGCTGGGTTGATTATTTTTACAAATTTATTTTTTAATATTATTTTTATTATAAAAAATATTAATATTTTACCACAAATTTAATCCATCCGAACGAACCAAGCTACTGCTTAGACGCTGAGAATTGTGATGCCTATTTTATTTTTTGTATCACTATCCCTATCAGCGCCGAACTTATTTTCGTGCGCATGGCCATTAATAGTGAAGATATAGTCAAAAAAACAATCTAGGTTCCTTCGGCCCGGCCCGAAGGCCTTATCGGAAAAGCATCAATACTATAGTGATTCTCACCGCGCCTTGGACCCAGAAAATTAGACTCAGTCCTGAGGTGGTCTTTTTGCATCGACAGAGAAATAAAAAATGCATCGTGACCGTCAACTGGTCTCTAAGCCTAAAATTCCAGACTAATCGTTATCGGCATTACGCCCATCGGGTGCACTATGCTAAAATCCCCGACACTACAAATGGCCATGAGATGCGCACCATGTATTGCACCAACCACTGGGTTCTGGCCTCCAATAATGCCGGAAAGTTGCGGGAATTTAATGATCTATTGGCGCCTCTGGCCATCAAGATTCAGCCACAGGCCGAGCTAGAAGTCCCCGATGCGATTGAAGACGGTCTCAGTTTTATCGAAAATGCCCTTATAAAGGCGCGTCACGCCGCACGTTTGACCGGATTACCCGCGCTGTCGGACGATTCGGGTTTGGAAGTGGATGCCCTGCACGGCGCTCCGGGCATCTATAGCGCGCGCTATGCCTCAATGGCCGGCGGTGACAAGTCCGATTTGGCCAATCTGAACAAGCTGTTGGTCGATCTCAAAGACGTTCCCCCGGCCGAGCGCACCGCTCGCTTTCATTGCGTACTGGCCTTTATGCGCCATGCCGATGATCCAACACCGATCGTCATTCAGGGTACCTGGGAAGGGTCTCTGCTCCAGGCACCGGCCGGGGATAAGGGCTTTGGTTACGATCCCATTTTCTGGGTCGCGGCACACGGGTGCAGTGCGGCGCAGTTAAGCAAGGCAGAAAAAAACCGACTCAGCCACAGAGGGCTTGCCGTGGCGGCTTTTAAGCGCCGCATGGCGCAGCTGTTAGAGCAAAACCCCGCAGCGGTGGGTCGCTAAGATGTCACTGCCCCCCTTAGCCATCTATATCCATGTGCCTTGGTGTATCCGCAAATGCCCCTATTGCGATTTCAACTCCCATGCCGCCAAGGCCGAGGACATTCCCGAAGCCGACTATCTGAGCCGGATGCACGAAGACATTCGCCAAGATGCCTCCTTGGCACAGGGGCGCAAGGCCCAATCGGTTTTTTTTGGCGGCGGTACGCCCAGCTTGCTCAGCGCCAGTGCGATCGGCCAGATCATCCACTGGGTCGAGCACTATATCGGCTTGACCGACAACGCTGAAATCACCCTGGAAGCCAACCCTGGAACTGTCGAGGCGCATCGTTTTGCCGGCTTTCGCGCGGCCGGTGTGAATCGATTATCTATTGGGGTGCAGAGTTTTGCTGACCGTTTATTGCAAACGCTGGGCCGAATTCACTCCGCCGACGAAGCAATAAGAGCCATCGATATCGCCCGACAAGCGGGCTTCGACAACTTTAATATCGACCTCATGCACGGTCTGCCCGACCAGTCCGAAGCCGAGGCCTTGGCCGATCTGCACCAGGCCGTGGCATTGTCCCCGACCCATATCAGCTGGTATCAATTGACCATCGAGGCGAACACCGAATTTTACCGTCAACCTCCGACCTTGCCGGCCGATGAGACCCTGTGGGACATCCAGCAGGCGGGCCAGGAGTATCTGGCCAGTCAGGGTTATAACCAATACGAGGTCTCGGCCTATGCCCGCGATGCCGACCAGAGCCAACACAATCTGAACTATTGGCGCTATGGTGACTATTTGGGTTTGGGTCCCGGCGCCCATGGCAAGTATAGCCGTGCTCTCACTCAGGGTGGCCTCAGCATCACCCGAACGAAGAAAACTCGGTTGCCTAAGGATTATCTCAATGCCGACCGACCGCTGATGCGCCAGGAAGAGAGCATTGCGGAAGCCGACCGACCGTTCGACTATTTTATCAATGCTTTTCGACTGCGTGAGCCGGTCTCCCTGCGTCAGTTTGAGCACAGCACCGGCGTGCCAAGCGCGACGCTTGCCCCGGTGCTAAGCCTATTAGTGGCGCGCGGACTGATCCGCTGGCAGGATGATTCAGTCGCCACAACCGACCATGGCTACCTGCATTTAAACGATGTGCTGTCTTACTGGCTGGAGTAACGGATGAAAACACGCCTTGCCTTAACCGCCTATTCACTCATCTGGTCGCTGCTGCTGCCGCTGGTGCTGCTGCGACTCTGGCTAAAGGGCCGCCGACAACCGGATTACCGATTGCGCTGGCCCGAACGGATGGGCCATTGGCCGCTTTATCCTCAGGGCTGCCTGTGGATTCATGCCGTCAGTGTCGGTGAAACCATCGCCGCCAAACCCTTGGTGGAGCAATGGCAGCAACGTCACCCGGATATTCCCATTCTGCTTACCACCATGACGCCGACCGGTTCGGCTACGGTGCGCAAGCTGTTTGGCACCACGGTTCATCACGCCTATCTGCCTTGGGATATGCCCGGCCTGCAACGCAAGCTGGTTAAACGGTTACAGCCCAGACTGTTGGTGATTATGGAAACCGAGCTCTGGCCCAATCTGATCCATGCCTGTCGACGGGCGGAAGTACCAGTATTGCTGGCCAATGCTCGGCTATCCGAGCAATCCCAGCGCGGTTATCAACGGGTCCGGGCCCTGACTAGGCCGATGCTCAGAAGTCTCAGCGGTATTGCCGCGCAACACACCCCCGATGCCGATCGTTTCGCCGCCTTGGGGGTCGACGAGCGCAAATTGCAGGTCACCGGGTCGATTAAGTTCGATATCACACTGGACACCCGAACCCGCGATCTCAGCAAACAGTTGTCGAAAGCCATCGGTAAGCGGCCGATCTGGATTGCCGCCAGTACCCATGAGGGCGAGGACGAAGTGCTGCTCAAGGCGCACGGCAAGTTGAAGATTAAGTTACCCGACGCCCTATTGATCTTAGTCCCGCGCCACCCGGAGCGCGCCGACCGGATCGCCGGCCTGCTCTATAAACAACATTTTCAGTTTGCTCGACGCTCGCTCGATCAGGTGCCGAACGCCGATCAGTCGGTGTTTTTAATCGATAGCCTGGGCGAACTGATGACCTTCTTTGGCTTGGCCCAGGCTGCTTTTATCGGCAACAGCCTGAACGGTGGCGGTGGCCACAATCCCATCGAACCGGCTAGCGTGGGCGTGCCGGTGCTGATCGGACCGAGTTACACCAACTTCCAAACCATTATCGAGGCGATGCGTGCCGAACAGGCGGTGGTGATGGTGCACTCGGTCGATGAGCTGCGCGATCGCCTACTCGGCTTGCTGCAGTCCAAAGATTTGCGCGACACCTATGGCCAGCGCGCTTACCTGTTTTACCAGCAACAACAGGGGGCCTTGAAACGCCTAATGGGTTGGATCGAAAATCTGCTCAATCGAAACCCTGAGCTGGCCGACCCGCTGCGCCAACCCACCCAACCGGAGCCGGTGGATGAGAAGAACGGAAACTCTTGAGTCGTGGCGTAATAGTTGTATTCTGGCTGCCATTGAATAGGGTTCGAAACGCATGAAGACAGTGTTAGGCTTTGCTCTGCTTGCTAACCTTGGGGCTGCAGGCCTTATCGGGCTGTTATCGCTCTGGTGGCCGCAAGTGCAGCAGGCTGAGCCGATCGATCTAGTGTTTTTTACCGGCCTACTGTTTTGGTTCGGATCGACTCTGGTGCGTTTAAGCGGCCGACGTTTTAACAAGGGCGTACGCCCCGATCAAGTCAGTCTGACCGATCCGCAACTGGTCTTACAGGCCAATAGTCTGGCGTTGAAGTTGCTGGTGGCCGGCTGCCCCGGTCTGCTATCGGCATTGGTATACACCCTACTGTACTATTAGTTTGCCCGCTCACTGCAATCATAGTACTCGAAAATGGAGAGCCACGATGGCCACCCCCGCAAAAAATGCCTGCGCCCGTCACATCCTAGTGAAAACGCGCGCCGAAGCCGACTCGATCAAGCAACGTCTCGATCAGGGCGCTGATTTTGGTCAGCTCGCGAAGCGATTTTCGACCTGTCCATCGGGTAAGAAAGGCGGCGATCTGGGCGAGTTCAAACGCGGCACCATGGCTAAGGCGTTCGATAGCGTAGTGTTTAACAAGCCGGTTTTGGTGGTGCATGGGCCGGTTAAGACTCAGTTCGGCTTTCATCTAATCCAAACGATTTTTCGCACCTAGGGTACGCCACGGCGCCACCCTGTTCAGCGCGTGATCGACTGCCGCGGCGAACCGGAACTGCTACTCAGGCCCGCGCTAATTGCTCTGGCGAATCATGCCGGGAATGCGAGCGAGTTGTTATATGATAGCGCCTTAGCATTTGCCCTCGAGTCGCCATGGTCATCCGCAGTCGCTACCTACACAGCCTTGTTGCCTTGTCTATGTTGCCATTGGCGATCGTCGGCACCCTGTTTGTTGGCTTTGCCTACCTGTCTCTATTTCTGTTCCACGACAACCTAACTCGCGTATTTTTTTATCCCGGACTGACGCTCTGGGTGTTGGCATCCTTCCTGTGGCTGTTGGTGAGACACCAAGCCATAGTGATTCAAGTGCGCATAGCACCACTTTTTGCCACACTGGCTTGGATTATAACCGGCCTCTGCTCGGCTATTCCCATTGCGTCTGTAACCGGGATCAGTCCGACCGGTGCTATCTTCGAGTCGTTCAGCGCGCTCACTACGACCGGTGCCACCGTACTGTCGAATCTGGATAGCATGCCACTCAGCTTTCTAATGTATCGCCAGTTTCTGCAATGGCTCGGCGGGCTCGGCATCGTCATCTTTGTCGTCGCAGTGCTGCCGCATCTCAATGTCGGCGGTATGAAGCTGCTCAAGGCTGAGGTCCCGGGGCCGACCAAAGACGACAAGCTGGTGGCCCGAACGGTCAACACCGCCCACTATCTTTGGCTGGTCTATGGTGCGATCACTCTACTTTGTGCCTTGGCCTATTATCTGGTTGGCATGAGCTGGTTCGACGCCATCGCGCACAGCTTCTCAACCGTCTCGACCGGTGGCTTCTCGACCCACGATGCCAGCCTCGGTTTTTTTCACAGCGAGTTGGTCTACCTGGTGTCGGATCTCTTTATGCTCATGGGAGCAATTAACTTCGCGCTGCATTTTCAGCTGTTCAAGATTAAGAACCCACGCCTGTATTTAGAAAATGAAGAGGCCCGCAGCTTCCTGTTGATCATCCTATCGTTCGGGCTGCTGATGTCTGCCGTACTCTTATTCTCCGGCCAGACCGAGTCTCCGCTACTCACGCTGAATCACGCCTTTTTTATCCTCATCTCCTTTATCACCAGCACCGGCTTCGGCGCCGAGGACTTCACCGAGTGGCCCCTGGCGGGGTTGTTTTTGCTGCTAATCAGTGCTTATCTGGGCGGTTGCGCCGGCTCAACGGCAGGTGGCAGTAAAATCATCCGAATTATAATACTCTTAAAGCTGGTCCGCCGGGAAATCCAACGCCTAATCCACCCCCATGGCGTGCTTACCATTCGCTACCAAGGCCGGCCGGTCGACGATGCGGTCGTGCGCAATACCCTAGCCTTTATCTTCTTCGTTATTCTGTCCAGTACCGGTTTGACGCTGTTGCTGATGATGACGACCGGTCTCGATATCTGGTCGGCAGTCAGTGCGGTAAGCGCCTGCCTGAATGTCTTGGGGCCGGCCTTTGGCGACTTAAGCAGCAATTTTCAGTCGGTTAATGATCTTGGCTTGGCGCTGCTGTCGATCGCCATGGTTTTGGGGCGGCTGGAATATTTGACGATTATCGTCTTATTTATGCCAAAATTTTGGCAATATTAAATCTTAGGCTTACACACAAAAACTGTGGATAACTCTCTGGATAAACTTTTGAAAACTTCCTACAGTCCACTAAACACTAGCTGTGCGGCGATTGGTTCAAAATCAGACAGCTGCCTAATGGCACAGAAAAATACATATATATCAATAACTTATAAAAGCTAATTTGAGTCGTTTGTGAGCCAAACGCACAATAGATCAACTTTTAACCAACTCAGTTGCAGCGGTGGACAAAAATACAGTGACAGTCAATGTCAACCGCTAATCGACAGCAAACTAAAAAAATCGCCACTCTAACTGATAATCAAGACCGCTCGCGCGGCCTTGGTTATTGCCTGCCTTGCATCGGTAGGGTCTATGAATCACCCCGGATCAATAACGCACCAAATCCACTCCGATGGTCCCCAGATTCGCCGGATGGGCGGAATCGGTGCCCAGACTGAACGAGCCATAGTAGCGATCGCCGGGTAGCGATCCGGGTAAGACAAAGCCAATATCGGCACTGAACAGTTCCCCGGCGGGCTGGCTATAGGGCACGCTCACTGTGAGATTACCGCTGTCACCGGTCACCACGGCCAGATGCAAGCTGAAATCCTGCGGGCTGCTGTGCCCTCCCTCCCAGTTTTGCACTACCACCCAGAGGGGCCCGGCCGGCGGGTAGTCGATATTCAGATATTCCAGAGCGCTGCCCGATGCGGCATAGTCGACCAGCGTAGCGAAACCTGGCACCGAGCCATAACCAACAAACAGATCTAAATCCTCGGATTGGGACGCACTGATTTGGGCGACAAAACGACTCGCACCCGCCGGTATATCGAGCAAAAACAGAGCCTGACCGCTGATTGACGGGTCGAAACCGCCATCGAATGGGTCGCCATTGGTCGGGTCTGACACCAGCGCGTCGTTATAGCGGGTCGCTTTGGCCAGCCCACGAATATCGATGCGTGCGGCGCTAATCTCGATGGCCTTTAAACCCTCTAGGCGCACCACATCGGAAGGTTGCACGGCGCTGATCTCGATCGAGTTGGGCAAGTTGGATAATGTCGATAGGGCCGCAACCGGAAAATGCACATCGGGTATCGCGTCGCTGTTAGCCTGCAGCGCAACCTGATCGAAGAGCCACTGGCCAACCGCAACGGTTCCGGCATCGGCCACAAAGGTCAATTCAGTGCTGGCACCCGGTGCCAGCTCAAAGCGCTCCGGGCTGACGGTAACCGCAGCACTGGCTCGACTCGTCCATTCGGTATCTTGCGCGCCGACATTGGTCACGGTCCGGGTCCAGCTGCAATCGACCACACACGCTTGGTCGCCCAGGGCCGCCAAGTTGAGCAGGGCCGGGTTGCCACCAAAATAGGGATCGGCGGCTAGGAAGCCGGGCACGCTTTCGTCCAATAACAACGTGGCTCGTGCGGCACGGGGCAAATCGATGCGCCCGGCACCCACATCAAAGGGGTCCGCCGGGGTCTGACCGTCTTCTTTGAACTGCGCTAGATTGGCGGTGGTCATCATCGCCGACTGGATCTGCATCGGCGTCCAGTCCGGATGCAAGGCGCTCAGCAGGGCTCCGGCTCCGGCTATATGGGGGCTCGACATCGACGTGCCCTGGATAATATTGTAGTCCTGTTCCGCCTCGGAATAGTCCTCATGAAAGGCGGCAAAGATGGCCCGGCCGGGCGCGGTAATGTTCGGTTTTACGACACTCATGGCGGTTGGATTTGCGCCGCGCGAACTGAAATAGGCGAGCACATCGGCATAGTCTTCGGCGCGCACTTGGGTTGTGCCGGTCAGTCTGCCGCGGTGGCCAGATCCAGCCCCTAACCATGCGCGTAAACGGCCGGCATCGGCGTAGGTAATATGGGTCGCCGGCAAGACATGGGTGTCGGCTTCCAAATAGCCGGAGCCATCGGCCGACATGGGCGGACGCGTCAGGATTAGGCCGCCTGCGCCATTGTCGAGCACATTTTGGCCCTTGGCCACGCGGGCGATGATGCCGGCATCGCAGAGCACTATCTCACCATTGAACGGCGCGCTAAAACCACCTGCCAAGCAGAGCGGATTGCCGTAATCGGCCGCATCCACCAGATCCGCCGGACCGAAGCCGGGTGTGATCGACTGGCCAATGATATCCGGCAGCTGATTTGCATCGGCGTCGCGCAGCTCGACCAGACTGTTCTGGTAGAAATAATTGTGCGAGCTGGCGGCCACCGAGGTTAACCAAGGCGCATCGGCTGGGCTGCCCACCGTGGCAAAATCGGGTCCGGAATTGCCGGCCGAGGTTGCGACGAAGATACCGGCATCCAAGGCAGCAAGAAACGCCAACGAGTCGGAGTCGTCCCACGGATCATAGGCGCTGCCGCCGATCGAGTAGTTGATCACATCGACGCCATCGACAATGGCTTGATTGATGGCAAAGAGAATGGCGCTGCTATAGCAGCCTTCTGGCGCACAGACCGAATAGGCAATTAGGTTCGCGCGCGGCGCCACACCGGCGATGGTTTTGCTCACGGCAAACCCCGTAGGCGCGGTCACGGTGGCCCGGTAGACCAGATTTCCGGCGGCGGTGCCGGCGGTGTGCGAACCGTGACCGTCTTGATCGCGTGGGCTGCCATTATGGATATAGGGCACCCCCCAAGCACCGATTAATTTACCGTTACAGGGAAAGGTTGGGTCATACACGCGGGCCGCCGGATCGCACACCCCGACCGGGGCGCCTAAAGGATTGGCGTGCCGATAGCCATCATCGGACACGGCGGCAAAGGACGCTGAAATGGGATTGATACCGGTATCAATCACGCCAATAATAACCCCCTCGCCGCGTGTCGCGGGCAAGTCGGCCGAGCCGTACCAGATTTGTGGCGCGCCAATCCATTGAAAACCGCCTTCGTAAAAACACCCGACCAGGCCCAGACTGGCGGCCATCAGGGCCAACAGCGACAGCTTTCGGCTGAGCCAGCCGCGCCGCCAGCCAATCACAATCATCACCAGCAAGAGGCCGACGCCCAATGCCACGATTGACCAAAAAAGCCTTGCAACCGGCGGGCCAGCTAACGCATAGCCGCCCAGTGATTGGCTTTGCGCCAAGGGAATCAGGCGGTCCGGTGCGACACTGCGGACACCCTTGAGCAACGCAACCTGCGCCGCTTCGGCCGCGGTCAGTTCAAGCACTAGGCTGTTTGTGGCCACCGTCAAGGCCGCCAACGGTTCTACTACACGACCCAGCACGCGCGTCATCGCCTGCAACAGCTTGTCCTGGTTGCCGATCAGAAAGGCGTTATAGGCCCGAACACTCGGGGAGCGACTGTCTAAGCGCGACTGCCCTAGGGTGCTGGTTGCAGCATAGGGGGCAATGCCACCCCGGTAACGGGCCACCGATGGGTCTACAAGGCCAATTATATAGCGGTCTCGGTTGGCCGCAACGGTCGCTCTATTCTGCCCAACGAGCCCCGGCACAGGCATCGACGACTCGGTTAGCGCAAAATTCTTGGCTATAATGGGTCGCTCGATCTGGTTTTCGCGCTCCTGCACGCTACTGTTGGCCCAGACAGTGGCGCTGAGCGCCAGCAGCGTGAAGCTTGCGACTAGGAATGTACTGCGGCCAAAGCCACGCAGCCGATGCGGGTTGGAAGTGGGTGTCATATGCGACCCCCGGTTAGATAGTTCATAGGTTGTACCCCTGAGATTGACAGGTAAGGCAGTCTCTACCGACTGGCCGGCCCAATGAGCCGTCGCGCGGTGTTGGCTGAGCAAGAAATGGATCTACAGGATTGGGGACAACGGGGGCAATCGCCTCCCTCTCAGTTCCGACAACATCCCTAGTTTGTCTGCCGATCCCTAGACAGGATCGGCCGCTAAAAGCTAAGGAAGTCGCGAGTAAAGATCAAGGCAGCGGCCCGGGGACGGCGGAATATTGTGAGCCAGCACGCAAGAACAGGTAAAAATACTCCAGCGTCAGACGACCGCCCATTAGGCTGCGACTCTGCTAAACTGGACCAACTTAGGATCAGGGGTGATTGCAATGCGGACGATGTTGGGTTGGATCGATCGAAGAGGGCTGCTGCTAACGAGCGTGCTGCTGGCACAACTGGCTTGGGCCGAACCGCTGCTGTCACAGGTGACCGTGGCAGACGGCCTGAATCCCGTGGCAGATGAACCGCGCACGGACGACTATGTTAGGCTCACACTGATCAACCCGAGCTATCAACGCATGGCCACGCTCAGCCAACAGATCGAAAGTTGGCTCGGCCCGGGCATGGTACGGATCGACAGCGACAGCCTGATTCGAGTACAGGCACCGCGCGATCCAACGGCCCGGGTGCAGTTTATCGCCGCCCTGCTGGCACTGGACCTCACACCCTAGCCGGATTCATAACACACCATCACCTAATCGTCGTCGGTCGCGGTCGCGCTGTAATCCAATGTCACCTCGCCACCGGCAGATACCGAGAGTTTAACCGGAGAACTGGCGCCATCGGCAGCCTTAGGCTTCACTCGCACAAAGAACTGATGACTGCCCGGGCCACCGGGGCAGTAGTTGGGCGAAGCACCATTCAGCACCTCGATATCCACCGTATCCGAGGTGGCTGTCAACGTTGTGCCGGCAGGCGGGTGATTGCCGTTTAGATCGCTCACGGCCACGCTGAAGGTTTGCGCACCACCAGCGGCCGTGGTCACATCCCAATTACCACTATCGGACGGCGTCAAGGCCATAAAGGTGGTGCTGCGGGTAATGCGGGTCGAGTCCCACACCAGCACCGATTCCTCGCCGCAATGACCTGCCGCCAGGGCCGCCGCACTGCATAGCCCACCTCTATAAATACCACCATTGCTGGCATCATAGGTGCCGCTATTATCATAATCGACATAGGTATCTTGGCCGGCGTCATAGGCCAAATCAAAATCATAATCGTGGAACATTTCCGGCGCGGCAATAATGGTTTCACCGACATCGTATAGACCGTTTTTCATCGTCAGCTCAACGAAAGAGTCTTCGCCAACGGTATAGGCCACAATGGTCGACAGACCCAAGGCACCGCCTTCATCCAGGGTGGTGCCGCCGCCACTCCACCAGGTAGCCGAACAGGAACCCGAGGTCGTCTGACAGCTCGGTTCAATGCGCCCCGACTCGGTCCAGAAGGAGATCTCAGTGCCATCTGCGACCGGGTTATTGTGCCGATCCGCGGCCACCGCAGTGATTTGCGCGGTTAAATTAAAGATATTATAGGCTTTGGCCACCGCACAGGTATCCGGCCCGACGATAAAGCTGTCCCAATCGGCGGGACCGGTATTCACGGCAATGGCCGGCGATTGAGTCGCGATGGCTGACCCGACGCTCGGGCTAAAGGTTGCCACGACGCGCAGATTGGCCGCCGCTGTCCCGGCATTGACTCGGGTTTCGACCAGGCCTTCGGAATCGGAGATATCCGAGCTGTTACTCAGAGCCACGCCGTTGTTCGTATCGGTTGACGATATTTCAAAGCTTACCGTCTGGCCCTCGACCGGATTGCCGCGGGCATCCTGCAACAGGAAGACTACGACGGATAAATTGGGTTGCGCTTCGGTCGAGCTGTTGCCATAGGCAATCGATGAGGCCGACAGGGCACTGAAGCCGATGCTGTTGACGTCGGCGGGTGACACGCTAATGGTCACCGCGGCGGTTGCCGTCGTATATTTGGCCGAGATGGTGTCATCACCATAACAGCCTTCGGCCTGATAGGTGGTTGAGGCGATTCCGGTAGAGGTTATCACGGTGGGATTGGAGAAGGTCGCTTTGCCCGAGGCCGCGCATTGAGAGTCAAATTCAACCTCCACAGGGGTGCCTGAATAGAGTGCATTGTCGCTCGACACATCGACAATATTGACCGATACGGTGGTCGTCCCGCCGGCTGACAGAGACGCGGCGCCGACCGAGGCACTCATTATCCCTTCATTAAAATTGCCGCCAGAACCCGTGCCCAAGGAAATTTCGACCCCCTCGGTGGTGGTGGCCGTGCCACCGGCACTGCCGTTGGTGTCCTCAGTGGTCGGATCACAGGCCACCAGAGCTGTCATCACGATAGGGGCAACTAACCAAAGCAGTCTTCGATTCACGGGTATCTCCTCACACTGTCTCATTATGAAAAACCGGTTTTTTCAGCAATACCAATAACTATAGACAGTATTTACCAGTCGACTGTGCGCAACTTCAAATTATGGACAATGCATTAAATTTAGACTGCGAAGGTTCCCTCCGGGGTTTGGGTATTTTTTTGCCAACACATTAGAGAGAATGGTTATTAACAATGTTGGGATCCTGCCATTACAATAGCTAAAAACCCCTAAGGAGATTTCTATGCGCATTGCCAACAGTGTGATCGATCTGATCGGCAACACCCCGCTCGTCAAACTAAACGCGCTAACGGATGGCTGCGTTGCAACCGTTGTGGCCAAGCTGGAGTTCTTTAACCCCGGCAAATCGGTTAAAGACCGAATCGGTGCGGCGATGATTGCCGCGGCTGAGGCCGATGGTTCGCTTAAAGCAGGTATGACGATTGTAGAACCCACGTCGGGCAATACCGGCATCGCCCTGGCGATGGTTGCTGCCGCCAAAGGTTATAAATGCATCCTGACCATGCCCGCCTCCATGTCCACTGAACGTCGTATCCTGTTGCGGGCTTATGGCGCGGAACTGATTCTCACCCCCGGACCAGACGGCATGGGCGGCGCCATCGCCAAGGCCCAGGAGATCCAACAGTCGGACCCAGAAACCTATTTCATACCCCAGCAGTTTGAGAACCCGGCCAACCCAGCGATCCATGCGGCCACCACGGCCGAAGAAATCTGGGCCGACACCGATGGCAAGGTCGATATATTGATTGCCGGCGTCGGCACCGGTGGCACCGTCACTGGTGTGGCCCGTGCACTCAAGGCGAAAAATCCGGCCTTCCAAGCCATTGCTGTCGAGCCGGCGGCATCGCCAGTGCTGTCAGGCGGTACCAAGGCACCCCATCCCTTGCAAGGCATCGGCGCCGGCTTTATTCCGGCCATCTTAGAAACCGATTTGTTGGCTGAAGTGATTCAGGTCAACAATGACGACGCCTTTACCACGGCGCGTGCGATGGCCAGTCAAGAGGGTCTGTTGGTCGGTATTTCGTCCGGCGCGGCGGTCTGGAGCGCCTTAGAGGTTGCCAAGCGACCGGAAAATGTCGGCAAGCTGATCGTGGTGATTATTCCGTCGTTCGGCGAACGCTATCTATCGACTTCGCTCTATGCCGATTTGGCTGACTAGCGGCCCTATTGTCGAACCGGACCCCAAGTCGGCCCATGATCGTCAATATTTTGGCATTTAATTGCCAATTAACCATGCAAATAAGACTTTTTATTGGCGCAACGTGTTGACCTGTATCTTAGCGGGGCTTAGAGCAGGCAAAAAAAAGCCGCCACCCATTATCGAAATGGGTGGCGGCTTTTTTGGTGCTGCGGATCTTACTTCGGCAGGTAGGTTTTACCCATCAGGAACTTATCCACTTCGTGCGCCGCGCCACGGCCTTCATTGATCGCCCACACGATCAGACTCTGACCGCGTCGGGCGTCGCCGCAGGCGAACACACCCTCGACATTGGTATTGAAGGCACCATAGGCGGCCTGGGCATTGGAGCGCGCGTCTTGGGCAACGCCCAGCGCCTGCAAGGGTGCCGCTTCCGGTCCCATAAAGCCCATGGCCAGCAAGACTAAATCGGCCGGGTAGCGGGTTGCGCTGCCGGCGACTTCCACCGGCACCATCTGACCGGTGGCGTTTTTCTGCCATTCGATCTTCACGGTGTGCACGGCCACAACCTGACCCTGGGCGTCCTGCTCTATCTGCTTGGTCATCACTTCGTAAATGCGCGGGTCATGACCCTGCACGGCGACCGACTCCTGCTGACCGTAATCGACCAA
This sequence comes from Reinekea forsetii, assembly GCF_002795845.1. GTDB lineage: Bacteria > Pseudomonadota > Gammaproteobacteria > Pseudomonadales > Natronospirillaceae > Reinekea > Reinekea forsetii. Next base: position 325,475 of record NZ_CP011797.1, on the reverse strand, counting down.
CAATCGCTTGGGCCACTGCGGCCACGGATTATTGGCCTGACGGCGGCCAGGTGGTTGCGGCATGATTTCCAGCTGAATCACCGACTTGCAGCCGTGCCGCATCGAGGTCCCGACGCAATCGGTGCCGGTATCGCCGCCGCCGATCACCACCACATCCTTGCCTTGGGCGCTGATGTATTGGCCATCCTGATGCTGCGAGTCCAACAGGCTCTTGGTGTTTTTGCCGAGAAATTCCATGGCAAAATGCACGCCCTGTGCCGATCGGCCGTCTACGACTAAATCGCGCGGGACCGTCGCACCGGTGGCAAAGACCACGGCACTGAAATCGGCGTGGATCTGCGCCAGGCTGATGTCCTTGCCCACCTCGGTATCGGTGACAAAGGTAATGCCCTCTTCGAACATCAGTTGCACCCGGCGTTCCACCAGCTCTTTCTGCAGCTTCATATTGGGGATGCCATACATCAGCAACCCGCCAATCCGATCGGCCCGTTCGAATACCGTGACCTTATGGCCGGCCGAATTCAACTGCGCGGCGGCGGCCAAACCGGCGGGGCCGGAGCCAATCACGGCAACCGTTTTACCGGTCCGTTTGCTCGGCGGTTGGGCGGTGATCCAGCCTTCGCTAAAGCCACGCTCGATAATCGATACTTCGTGCAGCTTGATGGTCACCGGGTCAGCATTGATGCCTAATACGCAGGAACCTTCACAGGGTGCCGGGCAAACGCGTCCGGTAAATTCTGGAAAGTTATTGGTCTTGTGCAGACGCTGCAAGGCTTCCTTCCAACGACCGCGATAGATTAGATCATTCCATTCTGGAATCAGGTTGTTGACCGGACAGCCGGCCACCACTGGTGCATATTCGGACTGGCCCGACATGCAGAAGGGCACGCCGCAATCCATGCAACGCGATGCCTGTTGTTTGATCTCGGCTTCGGGCAAGTGCTCGTGCACTTCCTGCCAGTCGATTAGCCGGCTTTTGGCATCACGGTCTTCCGGTAACTTACGTGCAATCTCGATAAAACCCGTTGGATTTCCCATGTCTGTTTCCTTATGCCGTAGCTTGCACGGATTTTTTCGGTGCTTTCAAAAATTCAATGTGCATCTGAAATGCCGCCTCGGTGACCTCGTCTTCGGTTTGGTACTTACCGGAGTCGCGCGCGGCCTGCATATAGGTCTGAATCTGCTTGTAGTCGACTGGCATCACCTTGGTAAAGTGGGTCAGGGCCTCAGCCCAGTCGGCGAGCAAGGCTTGGGCGACATCGGATTCAGTCAGCTCGTAATGCTGCTGCACTAGGCCGTGCAACTGCATCGCATCGGCCTCGGTGAGTGCTTCCAGGGCGACCATTTCCATATTGCAGTTGGCCGCAAAATCACCCTTAGCATCGAGCACAAAGGCGACACCACCGGACATGCCGGCGGCAAAGTTGCGGCCGGTGCTGCCCAGAATCACGGCGCAACCGCCGGTCATATATTCACAACCGTGATCGCCAACCCCTTCGACCACGGCGCTGACGCCGGAGTTGCGGACGCAGAAGCGTTCACCGGCGCGGCCGCGAATAAAGGCCTGGCCACTGGTGCCCCCGAAAAAGGCGACGTTGCCAATGACGATGTTTTCACTCGCCACAAAGGGCGCGCGCTTGTCGGGATAGACCACCAGCTTGCCACCGGATAGGCCCTTGCCAAAGTAGTCATTGGCATCGCCTTCCAGTTCAAAGCTCACGCCCTTGGCGGTAAAGGCAGCAAAACTCTGGCCCGAAGAGCCGTTGAATTTGACCTTGATGGTATCCTCCGGCAGACCCACGGCATGGTAGCGTTTGGAAATTTCATTCGACAGCATGGCACCGACCGAGCGATTCACATTGCGAATCGGATACGCCAAGCTCACCGGGGTGCTGTGCTCTAGCGCAGCGGCGGCATCGACAATCAACTGCCGGTCGAGCACATCATCGATGCGATGTTGTTGCGCGATAGACCGGTACAGGGTGTCGCTTTCGAACATCGGCTGGGCCTTGTAAAGCACCGGGGCCAGATCGACCGCTTTAAATTTCCAGTGGTCGACATCGGTCCGGGACGCCAGACACTGGGTCTGACCGACCATTTCATTGATCGAGCGAAAACCCAGTTCAGCCATCACTTCGCGCAGACCTTCGGCCATAAAGGTGAAGAAGTTCACCACGTTCTCGACCTTGCCCTTGTAGCGTTCGCGCAGTTGCTTGTCCTGAGTCGCAATACCCGCTGGGCAGGTATTGAGATGGCACTTGCGCATCATAATACAGCCCTCGACCACCAAGGCAGCCGTGGCAACGCCCCATTCTTCAGCGCCGAGCAGGGTGGCAATGGCCAGGTCACGCGGCGTTTTCATCTGGCCGTCGGCCTGCACGGTGATGCGCGAGCGCAAACCGTTTTGCACCAAGGTTTGGTGCGTCTCGGCCAAACCGAGCTCCCACGGCAGGCCAGCGTGTTTCACTGAGCTCAGCGGCGAGGCACCGGTGCCGCCGTCATGTCCGGCAATCAAGACCACATCGGCGTAAGCCTTGCAGACGCCGGATGCAATGGTACCCACACCGGCTTCAGAGACCAGTTTGACGTTGATGCGCGCCGCACGATTAGCGTTTTTCAGGTCGAAGATAAGTTGCGCCAGATCTTCGATCGAGTAAATATCGTGATGCGGCGGCGGGGAGATCAGACCGACCCCTGGGGTCGAACCACGGGTCCGACCGATCCAAGCATCCACCTTGTGACCGGGCAGCTGACCGCCTTCTCCGGGCTTGGCACCCTGGGCCATCTTGATCTGCAACTCTTCGGCGTTGGTCAGGTAGTGACTGGTCACACCGAAGCGACCCGAGGCGACCTGCTTGATTTTCGAGATCATATTGTCGCCGTTTTCCAGCGGCGTAAAGCGGATCGGATCTTCACCGCCCTCACCGGAATTCGACTTACCGCCGATACGATTCATCGCGATCGCCAAGGTGGTATGGGCTTCCCAGGAAATGGAGCCGAACGACATGGCGCCGGTGGCAAAGCGCTTAAAAATTTGCTCGATCGATTCCACTTCAGCGAGCGGTACCGCCGGGCGATCCGAGCGAAACTTCAATAGACCGCGTAAGGTATAGAGCGAATTCGACTGGTCATCGATATTGCGGCAATATTCCTTAAACAGTGCTTGGTTATTCTGCTCGGTAGCGTGCTGCAGCAAACGCACCGTGGTCGGATTAAACAGATGCCGTTCGCCATCGTGGCGCCAGGCATAATCGCCGCCCGAGGGCAGGGTCGATTCCATGAAAATCTGATCTTCCAACGGGTAGCCGGTGCGGTGCTTGGTTAAGGACTCACGCGCGATCTCATCCAGCCCGATGCCCTCGATACGCGACACGGTGCCGGTAAAATACCGATCGATCACATCTTGTTTAATACCCAGGGCTTCGAATATCTGCGCGCCCTGATAGGACTGTAGGGTCGAGATGCCCATTTTGGAAAATATTTTCAGCAGGCCGGAGTCGATGGCGTACGCATAGCGGGCAAAGACATCCTTATCGGTCAACTCGGCGTCGATAATACCGTCGTTGCGCAGCTCCATCAGCGTTTCGATGGCGATGTACGGGTTGACCGCGGATGCCCCAAAACCGAGCACGGTGGCCACATGATGCGTCTCACGTACGTCGCCAAATTCGCCAACTATATCGCAGTCGGCGCGCAAGCCGGAGCGGATCAAATGGTGATGCACGGCCGCAGTCGCTAAGACCGAGGGTATGGCGACGTGATCGGTATCGATATCGCGATCGCTGAGGACAATAATTTGGAAGCCATCGTTGACCGCATCGACCGCATAGCGACAGATGCGTTCAAGGGCACGCTCCAATTCGCCGCTGGCACCAGTCGCCCGAAAAGTTGTCGGAATGGTGCGGGTCTGGAAGTGCGCGTGATCGATATAACGCAACTTCATCAGCTGTTCGTTATTGAGTACCGGCCGCTTAATTTCCAGCTTATGGCAATGCTTGGCGGTTTCGGCCAACAGATTCAGGTCGCCACCGATGTATGTGCGCAGTGACATGACCATCTCTTCGCGGATCGGATCGATCGGCGGGTTGGTGACCTGTGCAAAAAGCTGCTTAAAATAGTGCGACAGATGTTGTGGCCGATCGGACAGAATAGCGAAGGGGGTATCGGTACCCATGGAGCCAAGCGGCTCTTTTTTCGTGCCAACCATATCGGCTAGGATTAGGCGCAGGTCTTCGTCGGTATAACCGAAGGCGCGCTGACGCTTTTGCAAGTTGCCGAGCATTGGATGCTCAACCGTCACCTCAGGGGTCGGCAGGTCATCCAGGACGATCTTCTCGTCAGCGACCCAGTCGAGATAGTTCTGACGACTGCTGATGTCCGACTTCACCTCGGTATCGGAGATGATGCGACCCTTCTCTAGGTCGCAAATAAAGATTTTGCCCGGTTCGAGGCGACCCTTTTCGATCACGGTTGACTGATCGACCATCAACGCGCCAGTCTCAGAACCCATGACCACCATGTCGTCATTGGTCACCAAATAGCGTGATGGGCGCAGACCGTTGCGGTCGAGTGTGGCGCCAATAACATTGCCGTCGGTAAAGGAGATCGACGCCGGGCCATCCCAAGGCTCCATAATACAGGCATAATATTCGTAGAAGGCCCGCTTGGCCGGGTCCATATCGTCCTGCGTCTGCCAGGCTTCCGGCACCACCATCATCATGGCTTGCGCCAACGGACGACCGGACAAAACCAGCAGCTCAACCATCATGTCGAGGTTGGCCGAATCGGACATGCCACGATCGTAGATCGGCAAGAGCATATCCATCTCTTCGGTAGTGAAATTAACCGACTCAAACAGCGCCTGACGTGCTGTGAGCCAGTTGATGTTGCCGTTGACGGTATTGATTTCGCCGTTGTGCGACAGATAACGGAACGGCTGGGCGCGGCGCCAGTGCGGGATGGTGTTGGTTGCAAAGCGGCTGTGAAACATCGCCATGGCTGAGACACAACGCTCGTTCTGTAGATCGAGATAATATTCGCGGACCTGCGCGGTGGTCAGCTGACCCTTATAAACCAGAGTGCGTGAGGACATCGACGCGACATAGAAGTCTTCGCCGATCCCCGCAACCGTGTCATAGATCAGATGCGAGCAGTAGTTGCGCAATACATAGAGTTTGCGTTCAAACTGTTGCTGCGTCTTGCAATTGGTGTTCTGGATAAATATTTGTTCGATGCACGGTTCGGTATCGAGGGCGGTCTGGCCGATCATGCTGTTATCGGTCGGTACCGGTCGGTAACCGAGCAAAGTCAGGCCCAATTTGCTGATATTGCGCTCGACGATGGCGCGGCATTCAGCGCGCCGGGTTTCATCCGCCGGGAAGAACACCATGCCGACGCCATATTCACCGCTCTCAGGCAAATTGAGACCCAAGGCGAGGGTCTCTTCGGCGAGAAAGTCATGTGGAATCTGGATCAAGACGCCGGCGCCATCACCACTGTTAATATCGACTCCGGTTCCGCCTCGATGCTCCATCGCGGCGAGCATGGTTAGCGCATTTTCAATGACGCCATGCGATTTGCGCCCTTTCAGGTTGGCAACAAAGCCGATGCCACAGGCATCGTGTTCAAATTCGGGTCGGTACAATCCAGGGTATAGCTTTTTCATGTCAATCTTCCAGTTCGGTTCTTACATATCCCCAATGTCACGATTGGAGACGATCAAAATGATAGTGTTTGCCGGTTAACAGCAGGATAACGATGCGGTATGTCGCAAACGTGAAAATGCGCAGCACATACTCGAAAGAACCATACTAATGATTCAACGCTTGGTAGCAACGTAAGAATCGGTATTGACCGCCCTCCACTCGACAAAACCGGCCGCTAAATAGGCTTGACCCCTCGACGAATGCCTGACCAAGGGGTCAAATAAAACCCGACATCAGGGGCTTAGGCCTGATTTTACCTGACTCTTACCGCGGACTGATTTCGTCACTCGCGGGGTCATTGGGGTGTTGGCCCCGGCTGCTGCTGCCTGGGCTGTTGTAGGTGATATTTCTGCCAGACTCTTTTCCATTTTTTGCAGTGTGGGTCAAAATTGAAAGTTGCAAGGCGAGAGGCAACTCGACACTCCTTACGCTTAAGTCTGATTTTTAACCACCTTGGGCACCCTTTGTTTGGCTTTGAAGGCCATTTACCGCTATATTCTGGGGCAAATAAAAAGACTTTGACTCATGAACGAACCTCAGTATGTTGCAGCCGTCGACTTAGGCTCTAATAGCTTTCATCTCGTTTTGATGAAAAATGAGAACAACAGGCTGGTCTCGGTTGACTGTCGGCGCGAGTTAGTGCGCCTGGCCGCCGGTGTCGATGCCGGCCGAATCAATCATGAAACCCGTGGTCGGGCTTTACGTTGTCTGTCGCATTTTGGCCAATTACTCAAGGCTTACCCAGATGTCGCCGTATCCGCGGTCGGCACCAGTGCCTTTCGCATGCTCTATCAGGACCAAAACTTTTTGCGCCTGGCCGAGACGGCTTTGGGGCAGCCTATCCGCATCCTCACGGGCGAAGATGAAGCGCTCTACATCTACCGCGGCGTGTCGCAAGGGCAACCAGATCAAAAGCGGTTCGTACTCGACATCGGCGGTGGCAGTACCGAAATGATCGTCGGTTCGGGCCGAGAACCCTTGGCCGTGGCCAGCCTTGAGCTGGGCTGTGTCACCCTGACCTCAGAGTTTCTCGATTACGACAGCCTGCCCCAAGGCCAACTCAATGCCTGTATGGACTTTGTCGACAGCCAGTTGGCCACGGTCTCGGATCGTTTTAAGGATCTCAACTGGGACGATGCAATGGGTTCCTCTGGTACAATAAAGGCCGTCAGTTGGGCCATGCATAATCTGGGCATTGCCGACGAGGGCGTGATCAAGCGCAAACAATTAGATCGTCTGTTGCCGGTTTTAACCCAAGCGGGGAACCAGCAGCAATTGTCCCATCTGTTGGAATTAAACCCGCGGCGCATTGCCGTGTTCGCTGCGGGTTATATAATCCTACATCGCATCTTTCATCTGTTCGACATCCAGGAAATGCGCATCTCCAATAAGGCGATTCGTGAAGGGATTCTCGACGAGATGATCGCCCCACCCTACACGGTTGACTGATCAACCGTTTTATCTTCCCGCTAGAATACTCATAACGCCGCTATAAAACGCCCTGCAGGTCTGGTTAACGGTGTTGATGCCTGTTAATTCATTGCTGGTACCAGGATCGACGCTACGCCATTAGGACGCAGGTCTAGGTATCGTTCTACCCCCTGGGGCTGAGGTCCCAGCGTCTCACCAAGAGTTCAGTCGGCGATCAGGTACTGCTCAATGCTTTCCAGATCTTTTAACGCCAGCTGACCGGCTTCTTTTTTCAGTTTGAGCAAGTCGAGCAGATAGTCGTAGCGAGCGTTATTCAAGGCGTTTTGCGCATTAAAGACCGCAACCTGTGAGTTAAGCACCTCGACGATGTTGCGCGTGCCAACTTCATAACCGACGCTGGTTGCCTGCAAAGCGCTGTCGCGCGATTTCAATGCTTGGATCTGGGCGTCAACATTTTGCGCGTCGGCCCGTACCGTGCGATACAGGTTGGCCACAGCGACCGCCTTAGCACGTTTGAGTAGCTCAACCTGCTGCTCGGCAATATTGTTGCTTAGACCCTGCTTGACCACGGACACCTGATCGGCGCCACCGGAATAGAGCGGCACCGATACCGAAATCGCGTAGCTGGCGCTCCAGTTAGTTTCATCATCGTTATCGAAGGCTGAGCTGCCGAAGGTATCGGAATAGCCGAAGGTGGCACTGCCACTGACGCGCGGCAACAGATTTTCTCGCTCAGCCTGCAACGACAGGCGACCCACTTCTAGGCCACGTTCGGCAGCGATAATATCCGGGTGTTGGGTGATGGCATAGTCGACCCACTGCTGTTGACCGTTTTCAGAAGGCGACGTAATCGGCATTGACTCGCTGATATTTTGCACACCATCGGGAATCGTACCGGTAATAACCGATAGGTTCTGCAGGGCGATGTCGTATTGAGACTCGGCCCGAATCAGGCTGACCTTGGTTTGATCGAGCGTAGCACTGGCATCGAGCACATCGGTAATGGTCACCAGACCGACATCATAGCGCTGCTGGGTCTGATCGTATTGGCGGGCCACAGCTTCAAGCTGCGCCTGCAACACCGCTAAGGCATTTTTCGCCCGCAGTGCGGAGATGTAGCCTTCCGATACTCGAACCATTAATTCTTGTTCGGCATAGACCGCTTCGATCTCACTGATGGTGGCATTGACCTTGACGGCCTCGTAGGCGGTAAAGGCCGCCAAGACGAAAATATTTTGACTGACGGTAATCGAGCCGCCTAAGGTTTGGGCATCAAAGCTCGGAAAGAGCGACTCAGTCCCGCTGTCGCTACCAATTCGGTAACTGCCGTTGGCCGTCACATCGGGCAGCACGTTGGCGTAACCGGTGGTCACGTCCTGCTGGGCGTTTTCGGCGTTGAGCCGAGCGATCGCCAATTGCGGGTCATTGGCCAGTGCCTGGTCATAGGTTTCTAGCAGCGATGGTGAGGCCGAAACGTGGGCGGTAACTGCGACCAAAACCAGGCCGACGATCAAAGGTTTTATAAGCATGCGATTGTCTCGAAACTTGCAATGAATGAGGGACTGGATTCATTATGCCGATGCACGGCTGACGTCTCCATGAGTTGCCTTGAGCTTTTCTGTCTATTGACGACCAATTATTCACAATTTAGATGACTAATCACCAGCGCCAAAAGTCATTAGTGTCGCACAAAAGCAGTGCTACGAGACTAGGAATTTGACAATGAAACGAGATACAGAGCAATTTCACTACAGTATTGATGTTGTAGAGCCTTTATACCGTGGTTTTTACCAGATGGATCAGATGACGGTGACGCACCAGCGCTTCGATGGCGGTAGTCAAACCATCTCGCGCGAGCTAATGGATCGCCATGACGCGGTATGCGTGCTCTTGGTGGATATTGGCCGGCGCGCGGTGGTATTAATTGAACAGTTTCGAGTCGGCACCTTGCAGGACGCAAACCCTTGGCAGATCGAGTTGGTAGCCGGCTTGATCGACAAGGATGAAGAACCCGAAGCGGTCGCACGGCGCGAGGCGATCGAAGAGGCCGGGGTCGATATCGGTCGAGTGCACTCGATCAGTCGTTACTGGCCCTCTTCCGGCGGTTCCAATGAGCGTATTCATCTCTTTGTTGGCGAGGTCGATAGCCATCAGGCCTCGGGCATTCACGGCCTGGCCGAGGAAGGTGAGGATATTCGGGTGCTCAGCGTGCCCTTTGCCGAAGCCTATGGCTGGGTTCGGGACAACGTGGTTAATAATGCCGCCGCCATAATCGCACTACAATGGTTGCAGCTAAACGAAACATCTCTTTGTGATAGGTGGGCATGAAAAAATACGTTCCAGATATATCCCAACACGCAGCGCTATGTGCAGCCAACTACGTCAGGCTCGAGCGCTTGCTGCGGGATCTATCCGATGCTCATTACCAGTTTAGCTGGCAAGACAACGGTGGCCATCAGATTGATGTGGATATCCACGTGACCGAACGTTTTAAGTACACCACTACCCTGCAACTGGTTAAGCAGGCCCACGCCATACCCGCGCCCATGGACCGAGTCGAACTGACGGTACGGATGTATTCCGATGCACGTTTGGCCGAGGTGGTGGGCATCAGCCAAGGTCAGCAACTGGCCGGGGTCTATCGCTACCCCAATGAGCAGATGTACCAAATAGATGAAAAACAGCAGGTCAATCGCTACCTGGCTGAATGGCTTGGCCATCTCTTGACCCACGGCACGGTGCGGGAACTGTGGGTGCCCAAATAGAAAAAACTCGATCACATGCCATTTTTCGGGGTATATTTGTAGGTTGAGTCACGAAATAGTCCACGCTCTGTATACTTTGAGCGACATTGACTACACTCTTTCCTAATGGAAAGCCTACATTTGCTGTCTTACAGGGACCTATCAAGCTGATGCCCAGAGCCCATACTCTAGTCCAGATTACCGACCCTCACCTGCATGGTCATGCAGAGGGCACCCTGCTGGGCATGAATACCGAACGTAGCCTGAAGCTCATCTTGGAGCTTGTCCAATCCGAGGTCGCGGACATTGATCTGATTATCGCGACCGGCGATATTGCCCAAGACAGCAGTTTACAGGCCTACCAAAACTTCTTGTCCTTTTTGGCCCCATTACCCGCTCCGATGCGCTGGATTCCAGGTAATCACGATAACCCTAGCCATATGGCGATTGCGGGCAAGGGTCTCGATCATGCCGAGGCCATAGTCGACCTAGGTGAGTGGGTCGTGGTGCTACTCGATTCGACTGTGACCAGGCGTGTCCACGGCCATCTGGCTGCAGATCAGCTGGCGATTCTCGAACAGGCCCTTATCCAATATGCCGATCGCCATGTATTGGTTACCTTTCACCACCACTCGGTGTCATTGCAAAGCCGCTGGATCGACCAGATCGGCGTGCGCAATAACGACGAATTGAAAGCCCTGCTCGATCAACACAGTTGCGTCCGGGCCGTGGTCTGCGGTCATGTCCATCAGGCGAGTGATCAGGTCGTCGACGGCGTACGGTACTTGTCGACGCCCTCGACCTGCGTCCAGTTTCAGCCCCTCAGTCAGGACTTCGGCATTGACCCGCTCGGGCCCGGGTATCGCAAACTGGTCCTGAATCCGGATGGAACCATCGACACCGCCGTATCGCGCATCGATGGTGTCGATTTTGATATCGATTTTTCCCAGACCGGTTACTAACCGGCAAGAGCCCGCCTCGGCCTAACGAGCGCATCGCGTTGACTCCGCACCTTGGCCGGCAACCGGGTCCGCCGCGTAGCATTCCCGCCCTATTCTGTTATCCTAACCGCCTTGATTTCATTCAGTTTTTTATGAGAGGTCCGTTGGCCGATGACCAAAAATACTTACTCCGCCGAAGCCATCGAGGTCCTCAGTGGTCTGGATCCGGTGCGCAAGCGCCCGGGCATGTACACAGATACCACGCGGCCCAACCATTTAGCGCAGGAAGTGATCGACAACTCGGTCGATGAGGCCATTGGCGGCTTTGCCGACCAGATCGATGTCATCCTATTCAAAGACGGCTCGCTCAGTGTGACCGATAATGGCCGAGGTATGCCGGTTGATATTCACCCAGAGCATGGCATCCCGGGCGTTGAACTGATTCTCACGCGGCTGCATTCCGGTGGCAAGTTTTCTGGCACCAGTTACCAGTTTTCCGGTGGCTTACACGGGGTCGGAGTCTCGGTGGTAAACGCTCTATCAAGCATGCTCGAGGTCACCGTCCGGCGTGGCGGCCAGATGCATCGCATGGGCTTTACCGGCGGCGAAAAGTCATCCGATATAGAAATCATCGGCACCTGCGCGAAGAAGGATACCGGTACGTCGGTCCGATTCATGCCCGATGCGTCCTATTTTGACACCGGCAAATTCCTCTCAAGCCGATTACGCCATGTCTTGCGCGCCAAGGCAGTGCTCTGCCCGGGCTTGCGGATAAACTATTTCAATGAAGAGAAGGATGAGCGCGACACCTGGTATTACGAGGCCGGCCTGACTGACTATCTGCTCGCCACTACCTCGGTCTATAACACCCTGCCTGAGGCGCCCTTCGTTGGATCTCTGGCCAGTGAGCGCGAAGCCGTTGACTGGGCCGTACAATGGCTGCCAGACGGTGGTGAAGGCATCTATGAGAGTTATGTCAATTTAATCCCGACGACCCAGGGCGGCACCCACGTCAATGGTCTGCGCCAAGGCCTGCTCGATGCCATGCGCGAATTCTGTGAATATCGCAACCTGTTGCCGCGCGGCGTTAAGCTCAGCCCAGAAGACATCTGGGAGAAGTGCTCCTATGTGCTGTCCTTCAAAATGCAGGATCCGCAATTTGCCGGTCAGATCAAGGAACGGCTGTCATCGCGCCAGGCCTCGGCCTTTATATCCGGTGTGGTCAAGGACGCCTTTGCGCTCTGGCTGAATCAAAACACCCAGGTCGCCGAGCAACTCGCCGAATTGGCCATTTCCAATGCCAATGCTCGACTGCGTAAAGCTAAGAAGGTAACTCGGAAAAAGATTACCAGCGGTCCGGCACTGCCTGGCAAGCTGGCCGACTGCTCCGGCCATGAGGTGATGCGCGGCGAGCTATTTTTAGTCGAGGGCGACTCGGCCGGGGGCTCGGCCAAGCAGGCGCGCGATCGAACCTTCCAGGCCATTCTGCCGCTCCGCGGTAAGATATTAAACACTTGGGAAGTCGACAGCTCCGAGATTCTGGCCAGCCAGGAAGTGCACAATATAGCGGTTGCGGTGGGGGTTGATCCCGATTCCAGCAACATCGACGACCTGCGTTATGGCAAAATCTGTATTCTCGCCGATGCCGACTCCGATGGCCTGCATATCGCCACCCTACTCTGTGCACTCTTTGTCCGGCATTTCCGTACCTTGGTGGAAAAGGGCCATATCTATGTCGCGATGCCGCCACTGTTTCGGGTCGATATCGGTAAGGAAGTTTTTTACGCCCTCGATGAAGACGAACGCGAAGGCATTCTCAATCGCATCAAGGCGGAAAATAAACGCGGCAAGGTGCAGATAACCCGCTTCAAAGGCTTGGGTGAGATGAATCCATTGCAACTGCGCGAGACCACCATGGACCCCAACACTCGGCGTTTAGTGCAATTGACCGTCGAAGATGGCGATCAAACCGATGAGTTGATGGATATGCTGCTCGCCAAGAAACGCGCTGGCGACCGCAAGAGCTGGCTCGAGGCCAACGGTAATTTGGCGGATGTGGATGGTACCCTAGTGGCGCTTGAGGAAAATCCAGATATTGACGACAAAAAATTGACGCTTATTGAGCAATAAGGGCCATCACGGCACCGCACAGGAAACGGTTTAGCCTCCGATTGCTGCCTGCGATTGAGTTTTCGAACGCCGATTTAAACCGCTCAACATAAGTCGAAACCAATTTTGTACCATTTGGGCTCGAGGCCTGGCCCGAGGAACCAGCCTGGCGCATGCCGCGCACATAAAAGAGTCGGATGGGTCTGAGATGCTGTATTGTCAAGGTTCCTCGGTTGTCTTGGATTCAACCGAGCGCAACGGCACTTGGATCAACCAACACACTAGGCCTTACATTGGATAGCCTATGACATCACAACTCGACTCCCAGCCTAGTCTGACACCGGCAATCTATGCCAAACAGCCGATCTTTGACCAGCAGATGGCCGTTATGGGCTTTGAATTGTTGTTCAGGCCCTCGGACAAGATCGGCCTAATCGATGATCAGGCTGCCACGGCCCAGGTTATACTCAATGCTATGACGTCCGATGATCAGGTCTTGGCCGATCCGCGTTACAAGTTTTTTATCAACCATTCCACAGAGTGTTTATTGCAGCCTCTACCGCTTGATGCCAGCACTGCCATTGTTGAAATACTGGAAACCGTTACGGTCACTCCGGCCGTCATAGCCGCGGTGCAAAATCTCAAGATGCAGGGCTATCAGATCGCACTCGATGACTTCGATATGACCCTCAGTACCGCCAAGTTACTGCCCTGGGCCGATATCATCAAGATCGACTTTCAGGCCTTGGATGAGGATAAAATTGCCCTCTTGGTCGGCGAGCTGGCGCAGTATAGTGTTAAGTTGCTGGCTGAAAAGATTGAAACCCAGGGCCATTTTCAACTGGCTGAAAGCCTCGGCTTTGATTACTACCAGGGCTATTTTTTCTGTCGGCCGCAACTCACTCATCAGCGCCTTGCTCGACCCTCAAAAATCTCCACACTACAGCTGCTCAGGGCCTTGATGGATCCTGAGGTCCGGCTTGAAACCTTGGCGGCGATCCTCAAAAATGACCCGGTGCTGACGGTCAAATTATTGCGCCTGGCCAATCTCGGCATCCATGTCCGCATCACACCGATCAGAAATATCGAACAGGCCCTAGTCGTGTTCGGGCTCGATAAATTGCGCCAATGGGTGTCCTTGATCGCGCTCACCGACCTGGACGACAAGCCTCACGAGCTGCTACGCCAAACCCTGTTGCGCGCCATTGCCTTGGAACGCTTCGGTCAATTTCTGGGCTCATTCCCAGCCGGGGAATGCTTTTTTATTGGTTTTTTGTCGGTCATCGATGCGTTCTTGGACCGCCCCTTAGATGAGGTCCTGGCCAATTTACCGCTCGATACCAACACCCGAGCGGCGCTGATCGAGCGCGCCGGCCCGGCGGGTGAACTGCTCACGCTGTTGCAATATATGATCGAGGGCCGCTGGGACCACCTGACGGCGTTTCAGGACAGCTATCCGTTGCATGACTTTTTCCGCCTATTCTTGGTCAGCGAAACAGAAGCCGAGCAGCTGCTCGCCCTGCTGAACTAGCACCATCATCGGCGGGGCCGAAGCCGAACAGCGGTTTGGCGCGCGCCAACGGTTGCGTTGGCGCCATCCTTTAGGCTTTAATATCGATCGATCTGAGCGCTGACGCTCCCTTCCCCCAACATCAGACAATAATGAGAATTTCATGATCAAACACAATCAATATTTTTCCGGTAACGTGCAATCGCTGGCCTTAACCGGACATGCCAAGCCAACTACCATCGGTGTTATGGCCGTCGGTGAATACGAATTCGGTACCGAGGCCGCAGAGTTGATGCAGGTTGTGGCCGGCGAACTGCAGGTGCGCCTGCCCGGTACTGACGCCTGGCAAAGCTTTGCGACCGGCACTGAGTTTCATGTCCCGGCCGACAGTAAGTTCCAACTCAAGGTCGTGATCGACACCGCCTATCTGTGCATCTACGGCTAGATCATCGCCCGCCAGGCCCCGCCAGAGCCACATTAAAGGCCCTTGGGCGCCGGACCAGAATGGACAGCGCGCGCGACCAAACTTACTGCTATACTCGCGCGCAATTCAACTGAGTTCTCTCTCTATCATTCATTCACTCCCAATTAGAGCCTTGCTATGAGTTTTGCCGACTTAGGTCTTTCTTCATCTATTTTAAAAGCAGTTTCAGATATGGGTTATGAAACACCCACCCCGATTCAGCTGCAGGCCATACCGGCCGTACTCGCACAACGGGATCTGTTGGCCGCCGCCCAAACCGGCACCGGTAAGACCGCGGGCTTCACCCTGCCCATCCTGCACCGCCTATCCGAATCGGGTAATCAGGCGCGCGGCAATCAGGTTCGCGCCCTGGTGTTAACACCAACCCGTGAGCTTGCCGCCCAGGTTGAAGAAAGTGTCGTGAACTATGGCAAATACTTGCCATTGCGTTCTGCCGTAGTATTCGGCGGGGTGAAGATCAATCCACAGATGATTAAACTGAAACGCGGCGTCGACATCTTGGTGGCTACCCCAGGTCGGCTATTGGATCTGCACAATCAAAATGCGGTGCGTTTTGATCAGCTCGAAATACTGGTGCTCGATGAAGCCGACCGCATGCTCGACATGGGTTTTATCAACGATATTAAAAAAATCCTTCGGGTTCTGCCCAAAGAACGACAAAACCTCATGTTTTCGGCAACCTTTGCCGGGGACGTGCGCACCCTGGCGAAGACAATCGTGAACAATCCGGTCGAGATCGCCGTGGCGCCGACGGTGACCACCGCCAAATCGGTCACCCAGTGGATCATTCCGGTCGATAAGGGCAGCAAACCCTCCCTGCTCACCCAGGTGATCGGGGACAACAACTGGCAGCAGGTCTTGGTCTTTTCCAAGACCAAACACGGCGCCAACCGCCTCGCCGCGAAATTAGAGTCGAGCAAGATCACCGCCGCGGCCATTCACGGCAACAAGAGTCAGGGTGCTCGAACGCGTGCCCTGGCCGACTTCAAGAGCGGTGCCGTGCGCGTCCTAGTCGCGACCGATATTGCCGCCCGCGGCCTGGATATCGATGAGCTGCCACACGTGATCAACTTCGACCTGCCCAATGTGCCAGCGGACTATGTCCATCGTATCGGCCGGACCGGTCGAGCCGGCGCCAGCGGTGAGGCCCTGTCCTTTGTCTGCCATGAAGATCTCGACCTGTTGGCTGACATTCAAAACCTGACCGGTGAGCTGTTGGAACGGCGCGAGTACCCCGGCTTTAAGCCGGAACGCGCGTTGCCGGATCTGGCCCTCAACGTCAAGATCCCGCGCATTAAGAAGCCTAAGCCGGCGCGCAGCGAACACCGTGACGGTCAACGTGCTCCGGCACGGCCAAGCAGTGGCCGCACGCCGCGCCCGCAGGGTGACGGCAATAAGACCCGGCAGCCACGCCGCAGTCCGAACGGCAACAGCTAGAACACGCCCTGAAAGGTGCCCGCCACCGGCCCTAGCGAAGCTCGGTGGCTTGCTTAACGGCACCATTAAGGCACAAAAAAAGAGGTCCTAGGACCTCTTTTTTTGTGCTTATACGTTAGCCCGCCCCGCCCGGGGCGCCTTGCCGTTAGCCGACAATCGCCTGGCTGGCCAGGTACTCATCATAGCTGCCGTGATAATCGACAATACCCTTGGGCGTCAACTCGATAATACGCGTTGCCAAACTGGAAACGAACTCCCGGTCGTGGCTAACAAACACCAGGGTACCCGGATAGTTTTCCAGGGCCAGGTTTAAGGATTCTATCGACTCCATATCCAAGTGGTTGGTCGGCTCATCCATCACCAAGATGTTGGGCCGTTGCAGCATCATCTTGCCAAACAGCATACGACCCTGTTCGCCACCGGAAATCACATTGACCGACTTGTTGATATCGACCGACGAAAACAGCAAGCGACCCAAGGTGCCGCGAATAATCTGCTCGTCATCGCCTTCGCGACCCCAGCGGTTCATCCAGGCCACCAGATCGAGATCCTCTTTGAAATCGGCCGCATGATCCTGGGCATAGTAGGCGACATTGGCGTTTTCAGACCATTTGATCAGACCTGCCGTTGGCTCCAACACCCCGACTAGGCACTGCATCAGGGTTGACTTACCGATACCGTTCGGGCCGATTACGGCAATGCGCTCGCCCACCTCGACGGTCAAGTCCAGATCATTAAATAAGGCTGATTCATAGCTTTTAGCCAGACCATTTACTTCGAGTGCCATGCGGTGCAGCTTGTGCTCCTGCTCAAAGCGGATATAGGGGTTTTGACGGCTCGAGGGTTTGACATCGGCCAGCTCGATCTTATCGATCCGCTTGGCGCGCGAGGTCGCCTGCTTGGACTTGGACGCGTTGGCAGAAAAACGACTGACAAAGGTTTTCAGTTCGGCGATCTGGGCCTTCTTCTTGGCATTGTCCGACAACAGGCGCTCGCGCGACTGGGTCGAGGCCGTCATATACTCATCGTATGAACCCGGGTAAACGCGCAGCTCGTTGTAATCCAGATCGGCCATATGGCTGCACACGCTGTTCAGGAAGTGTCGATCGTGCGAGATAATGATCATGGTGCAATTGCGCGCGTTTAACACGCCTTCGAGCCAGCGAATGGTATTGATATCGAGGTTGTTGGTCGGCTCATCGAGCAGCATGATATCCGGATCGGAAAACAGCACCTGGGCGAGCAACACGCGCAGTTTCCAGCCCGGTGCCACGGCGCTCATTGGGCCGTAGTGCTGCTCGATCGGGATGCCGACCCCGAGCAAGAGCTCACCGGCTCGGGCTTCGGCCGAGTAGCCGTCCATTTCCGCGAATTCACCTTCCAGCTCGCCGGCCCGCAGGCCATCGGCCTCGGTCATCTCAGCCTGAGCGTAGATGGCGTCTTTTTCCGCCTTAATTTGCCACAGCTCGGTGTGACCCTTGATCACCGTATCGATCACATTAAATTCTTCGAAGGCAAATTGGTCTTGGTGCAACTTACCGATCCGTTCGTTGGGATCTTTCGAGACGTTGCCCAGACTCGGTTCCAGATCGCCGCCGAGAATTTTCATAAAAGTCGACTTACCGCTGCCATTAGCACCGATTAGGCCATAGCGATTGCCATCGCCAAATTTGATTGAGACATTTTCAAACAACGGCTTCGCGCCAAATTGCATGGTGATATTTGCAGTCGTCAGCAAGGTTTCAGCTCCGCCATCGGTTAATTGCCAATATGACCGCGCGACCGCGCGGTAATAGGAAGGGCGGGATGCTAAATGATTCCGGGCGCTAATGTCTATGGCTTATTTGTTAAGTCGGCTTTTTCATCGCGCTCGACTGCGACACCCCGGCCGTTAGCATAAAGCGCATGGCCTCTTCAAAGGACCAGTCGACATAAATAAGATCGGCCCGGCGCACCAATGACGTGACACCGGCAATCTGATAACTCAACTGAAACAACACCGGGACCCAGTCGCCCTCCTCTGGCAGTGCCGTGAGCAGCGCCTCGGGCATCTTGTCGGCGGTGATAAAGCCAACTATATAGCTGCCATTGGTTTGCGCCATCAAGACCGTCTGACGTTGATTCAGTTCCGAATCGTCGTTACCGGCCAAGGACGCTAAATCCTTAAAGGCACCGTAAACGGTTTTAAAGAGCGGAAAGCGCATCATTTGGTTTTCAAATTGCTGATACAACCACAGAATGGGACTGACACTGAAGGCCAAACCGACAACGAGGATAAGACAGAAAATCAGCAAAAAGCCAACTCCATCCCAGGCTGCATGCCAACCGATGAGCTGTAAAAAGGACAGGCCCAAGTCGTCCAAGGTGACGATAATCGACCAGAACAGCCAAACGGATAAGGCCAGGGGAAGGATACTCAGCATGCCGCGCAAAAAAGTTTTTTTCATAACAGAACCAGTCCGGTAAGAAGGTGGCATTTTAACATAGCTTAGCGCTAAATACCCCACCGCGCCCCGCTAACTCGGACAGACCGGGCTGATCAGCATGGCTGTCGCGCACTCGCCTAAACTCGATCCCAGTCGGGCGCAAACCGTCGGCGCAGCACCCTAGCCTATATCCAGATGGAAACCCGATGCCTCAGCAACAAAGCCCATTTTTCTGAGGTAGGCAATATGGGCCGGGCGATCGGAGTAACTAACCAGCCGATGAATGCCCTCGCCACGCAACCGGCTGGTGTGCTGACCAAACAAGAACTGGGCGGTTTTAAAATCGCGTGCGTCGGGAATAACATAGTCGATTAGCACCTCGACCACGCCAACCTCATTATGCTGCTGATAGGCGAACAGGCCGACCGGCTTCATATTGCGAAAAATCAACAGGGCCACGGCATCGTCAAGTTGATCGACCGTGGCATGAGGGAAATATTGCACGATGTCTGCGCCATAGCGCTGAATCAACAACTCGAACAGGGGCGTGCGCACCGACGACAGTTTGACCATATCGAAATTGTCTTTAAATTGATAAATCCGCACCAGGTAATAGATATCAACCAACACGATCCAACCATTAAGCAAGAATACCGGCGTCGCCTCGATCAAGAAGCCATAACTGCTAAAGACCGCGGCGCCGAACAGATTGATCCAACGCAAACGTTTGATATTGCCCATCATCAACGAAATGGCTACTAACACCGATCCCACGTACCCCAAAATATCCAACCACGTCATAGTTTTCACCCAATAATTTGTCGGCAGCTTAGCTTACTTCGACTCGAACTGATAATAAATTGTCCATTCGGTCAATAAAATACCTTTTCTTTGTCTGTCCTAGGCTCGAAAGCGTCTGTATTGCCTGGCTACGCCGCTAGTGAGTCGGCATTCGCGGCATAGCGATCCATAAGGCTGATGATGTTCCGGCATGACGCGTTTATTTCAGCAAAACTCAAAACCTAAACTAGACTGTAGGCTCGCCCGTTATGCAGTCGGCTCTCAGATGATTAAGGGTATAAGAGGGATAGGGTATTATGAAGGTTGCCATCGTCGGTGCCGGTGTTATGGGCAGGTTGGCTGCGTTAAAGCTGATTGGTGCCCAGCACCGAGTTACGTTATTCGAGGCCCAGTCCTTTGATCATCCTCAGGGGGCAGCGACCATCTCGGCGGGGATGATTTCGCCCCTGTCCGAGGCCGTTCACGCGCCCCCGGAAGTCGTTCGACTCGGATTGCAAAGTCATAACCTGTGGCCCGATGCCCTGAGCCAGTTGCGTGAGTTGGATCCCGAGCATCACCCCGTGTTCTTTCAACAGCATGGCACCGTGGCCATTTCCTTCTCAGAGGAACAGGACTGCCTGCTCTGCCTCTATGCGAAAATGCATCAGCTGTTACCCGAGCATCATAGTCAAATCAGGATGCTGTATAACCAGGAGGTGCTGAATTTGGAACCCGATCTGGAACGCTTTGAAACGGCGGTCTTCCTTAAGAATGAGGGTCAAATTTGTAATCGTCAATTTCTAGCCGCCTCGACCCGAGCCATTCGCCAGCATGCCCAGGTGATCGAACATTGGCCGCTAGAAGGCAATGGTAGCGTACTGCAAAAGCAATACGATTGGGTGATCGATTGTCGCGGCGCCGGGGCAGTAAAGGCCAGTACCTATGCCGAAACCGGCGCCCAAGCCCTCCATTCGGTGCGCGGTGAAGCCATTCGAGTGCGCACCAAGCGAGTGCATTTCACCCGGCCGGTGCGCATTATTCAACAACGCTTCCATGTCTATGTGGTCCCCAAGCCGGACAATATTTTTGTCGTCGGCACCACCGATTTAGGCGACCGAGGTACCCGCTCGGTGACCGTGCGCAGCTCACTGGATTTGCTGTCGGCGATCTATTGCCTGCATCCGGGCTTTGCCGACGCGGAAATATTGGAAGTGATGGGCACTCACCGGGCTTTTTACAGCGATAACCGACCCAAGATCACTCAGAACGGCAATATTATCTGTGTCAACGGCCTGAGTCGGCAAGGTTGGTTGCTCGGGCCCGCTCTAGTCGAGGATATCTTCAAGCGTGTGACCTGTTAGATATACTTACCTGTTAAATAACAATGGACCCACTGTGTCATGATAATCGAGCCGATGGCGGCATTGTCGGCCATCATTGGCGGACTGCTGGCCCAACGGGCTTTACAGCGCTTATTGGGCACGGCCCGTGGCCTTGAGCAGCCTGTAGCGGCATGATGCCACCTGGTGCGGTTTAGGCGCTTGGTAATTCACCAAAATCTGGCCTACCCGCGGTGCGCACTCGAATGGTCGAGCCGGTCGCTAACAGGCTCTAGCTGGAGCGCTCGTGCGGTCAGCCTGGACGCGGTAGGCCGGTGATGGTGCCCAGCTGGGCGTAGTCATCGCCACCCAGCCGAGCCAGTGGGTCAAGGGCCTGCGCGTCGGGCGTGGTCGGATCGTTGACCAGCAACTCGTCGGCTAGATAGGCCGCCTTGACTTGCAGATAGATGACCGCCTGTGGGCCGTCACCTAACAGGTGCAGATCATAGAGTTGGCAATCAAATGCGACCGCACAGGCGCTCAGTCGGGGCAGATCAAAACCGGGTTCATCAATCAGGCTCGCATCGATGGCGACCAATTCCGATGCCTCCGCCGGCAGGGAACGGGCCGTTTCATTGACTGCGCTGAGGTGTTGGCCGCTGGCAATATGGACCACGCAGCGCCGCCGCCGCTCAATATTGGCCCAGGTATCCTTCTTGCTGCCATCTCGTTTGTGGCCGACCGAGATCATCAACAGACCCGGATCACTGCTGACCATATTAAAGTAGGAAAAGGGCGCCAGATTGTAGCTGCGGTTTTCGTTTTCGGTTAGTACCCAGGCGATTGGCCGCGGCAGCACCGTATGAGTCAGCAATCGATAGGCCTCGGCCTTGGCCAGGTGGGTAAAGTCAACGTGCATGCGCCACATCCTTTTTATTGGGTCAGCGCACCCATCTTGGCCTAATACAGGGCTAGAGGGTACGGTTTGGGCTTAGACTTCAACTTAGTGGTCCATCAGCCTGATTCAAATGCACGTCCATCTGCGGAAAGGGAATGGAAATGCCTTCCTGATCGAAGGTCAATTTAACCTTCTCCTGCATGTCCCAGAATACCGGCCAGTAGTCCCCCGACTTCACCCAAGGGCGCACAATAATATTCACCGAGCTATCGGCCAGCTCAGCGATGGCGATAAGCACCTCAGGCTCTTTCAAGATGCGCTCGTCGTTATCGACTATGGCTCGGAGCACGCTTTTGGCCTTGAGCAGATCGGCGTCATAGCCTATGCCGAAGATCATATCAACGCGGCGGGTTTCACGGGCTGAATAGTTGGTAATGGTACCGCCGTATATCGAGCCGTTCGGCACGATCACTTCCTTGTTGTCACCGGTACGCAGCGTAGTGGAGAATACGGTAATGCGCTCAACGATGCCCATCACCCCGCCGGCGTCAATAAAGTCACCGGCCTTGAACGGACGAAACAAGATGAGCATCACACCCGAGGCAAAGTTTTGCAGAGAATCCTTTAACGCCAAGCCGACCGCAATACCGGCGGCACCGATTAGGGCAATCAGCGAGGTAGTGTCGACACCCAATTGGGTTAGGGCCGCAACAATGACGAAGAGCACCATGGCCGCTTTGGCCAGGCCGGATAAGAAATCGACCAGAATATTGTCGACCTTCGCACGCATTAGAACGGAATGGATGACCTTGGTGAGTAAATTGGCGATCCAGCGGCCCGCCACAAAGAGGGTGATGGCCAAGGCCAACGATAGCAGATTTTCCTGCAACCAGAGGATCGCAACGTCGGCCATCCCAGTGAGTAAGGCTTGTACATCCATAGGTCAGTCCTTGAGAAAAATTGTTGGATGAAATTTCACGGCCAATTCTGGCGCAATCCCCCTAGTTTCTCAACTCCTAATCGGCTCGGCCCGAGCTTTGGCCACTCCTTGACTGCAGACCCTACTATGGGCCGCATGGCACCCGCTGTGCACCTAGCATTGCCATCGGCAGCGGTTCCGTTTATGTTCATCAGCAATCCCACTGCCGCAGATGCCCATGAGCTATAGCCATATAGAAGAATTCAAGGTCCGCGATTACGAGTGCGACTTGCAGGGCATCGTCAACAATGCGGTCTATCAGAATTATCTGGAGCATGCGCGACACGAGTTTTTACTCACTAAGGGGATCAATTTTGCAGAGTTGGCCGCTCAAGGGCTCAATTTGGTGGTGGTGCGCGCCGAGCTTGACTACAAGCGCCCCCTGGTCAGTGGCGACGCTTTTTATGTCAGCTCAACCTTTTCGATGAAAGATCGGGTCCGCTTTCAGTTTCAGCAAGTAATTCACCGACGCTCCGATGACCTGATCTGCGTCAAGGCACTGATTATCGGCACCGGTATGAGCGCTAGCGGCCGGCCCGGTGTGCCGAAAGAGTTGCTCGATCAGCTCAACCAGTAAAGCCGTTCGGTCGAAAATGCATCGAGCTGCTTACTCCACCGTCATCTCTTTTTTACCCAGAGCGTTCATATGCAACGTCACCGCAAACCTGTTGAATATCCTCATTTTCCGGGCCACTTACCTGGCTATACGTAAATTAAGACCAATTTCATAACCATATAACACTGATATCACTTCAATTAGTAAAAAATGTGCTGTTGTTAACTTACAAGACGAATCAACTTATTGATTCTCTAAGTCATTCATTAAAATACAGAGCAACACTTAACTAAGGTATGGTAGGGGATAGGTCCGTGAAAGTGAGAACCAAAAGTTGTCATGCCTGTAAGGAAGCAAAGGAAGTCCTCTACAGGTGTCGATACCAGGACTTGAGGGATTGGGTGTTTCTTTGTAGAACGTGTCTCACGCCTATAAAGACAGGCTTTGAAAATACATATCAGTATGGTGGAACTTGGAAGAGTAGGAAGAAATGAGCCTATAAATAATTCTGTTTAACTGCCAAGGCTAAGTATAGTTTACTAGGCGCTCTTCAAATTCAATCATAAATCTGTTGAGCGCAGGCTTCCAGTTTCTGATTGCCATGGTCCATTTTTTTGATGCGTTCTGGATAGCTGAGTAGATGACTTTCTTCGCTGAGTCATCGATTGGAAACAGCTTGCACTTTTAAATCGCCTTGCGGATAACGCTGCTCAACGGTCAGATCGTGTTAGTCACGTAAATAACCTTTTTGATGTCAGCAGGATATTTAAACAGTGCGTTCAAGTTGTGCCAGTGCGCATGCCATGTTGTACTAATCCGAACTAGTCCACTGTAACCGACTTCGCCAAATTACGCCGCTGATCGATATCCGTACCTTTGATCAGGGCCACCTAGTAGCTGAGCCATTGCAGCGGCACGGTGTAGAGGATCGGCGCCAGCACGTCATCGATATGCTCCAGCTCGATCAACTTCTAACCCTCCAGCCTCTAACTTGGTCGATTTGTTGGCGAAAGGATATAGTTGGTCTGCACCAGCCCAGACTTTTAGCATATTACTGCGCAGCTTCTCCGGCAGATTTTTGCTAGCCGCGACCACTGGCATGTCGGTATCGATCAGTATCAGAGGGCCGTACAGAGTTAACGCCAGCATAGGCTTCGGCGTGAATATAGCTAATCACTTTGAGGTTTGGGGGCCTTCCATGACGATTAAACGCTAGCCAAAACTGCTCCATAACATGCGACTGGCGACGACCAACAACACTCCACCAAAGACTTGCTTGAGCTGCTTAGCAGGTAACCGATGTGCAATCATGACCCCCAATGGAGCCATAATAAAAGCCATGGAGGCTATTCCAATAGTTGCCGGCAAATACACATAGCCGAGGGTCCAACCGGGTAATACTGCATGATTCCAGCCGGCCAACACATAACCTAGACTGCCAACAAAAGCGATAGGTAGACCCAAGGCGCTGGCGGTGGCCCCAGCGCGCTGCATTGATACATTAAAAAAAACAAGCAGCGGAACGATAATATTGCCCCCTCCTATGCCTGCCAAAGCGCTGGTTAACCCGCTGCAAAAACCTAGAGCGATTCGACCCAGAAGGCCGGGCATCTTACGGTCGGGTTTCGGTAACCATTGACTCAGCATAATAACTGCGATCACCATCAAGAATAAAGAGATACCGCGCTGCAGGGCAAGTGCCGGTATATGGCTGCCAATGAACCCACTGCCAAATCCACCTACTACTAATAGCACGGACCATTGTCTGAACAGGACCCAGTCGACGGCTCCTCGTTTGGCTTGGGCCCGCATAGCTGAAAAACTTGTCACAATAATACTAGCTAGTGAACTGGCAACAGCCAGTTGTGGGATTATGTCTAAGGGTAATTGCTGCCAGCTAAACAACGCAATTAACGATGGCACAATAATAACCCCGCCGCCAATACCGAGCATACCACCGAGCAATCCAGCAACAGTACCGAGCAACAAATACGATCCGATGAATATTAAATCCATAATGTTTATCCAATATAGTTAAAATGCGAGGGCAGTGCCTTCTCCGCGCGGATCATGCATCGCGGTGGCCATGCCGTTTGGCGTGATGGTGATAATACCGGCCTGCCCGGTGTATGGACTTAACGATGGAATTACCTCGG